>NZ_VCQL01000170.1:0-402 GCF_005937175.1 Halomonas sp. ATBC28
GGATGCCAGCGCGCGCGGTATTCGTCACGGTGATGTGGTACGCGTCTTTAACGTTCGTGGTCAGGTGTTGGCTGGAGCAGTGGTTTCTGACCGTTATGCACCCGGCGTGGCGCGAATTCACGAAGGGGCATGGTACGATCCGGACAAAGGCGGCGAGCCAGGGGCGCTGTGCAAATACGGTAACCCCAACGTCTTGACCATCGACATCGGTACTTCGCAGCTGGCGCAGGCGACCAGTGCGCACACTACGCTGGTGGAAATTGAGAAGTACAACGGAACAGTGGAGCAGGTGACGGCGTTTAACGGCCCCGTGGAGATGGTGGCGCAGTGCGAGTATGTTCCCGCGTCGCAGGTGAAATCATGACCACGCTGACAGCACAACAGATTGCCTGTGTTTACGCC
>NZ_VCQL01000171.1:0-402 GCF_005937175.1 Halomonas sp. ATBC28
ATGCAGGCGATCTCCACCGGGTAAACCGGCCCGGAGATGTCGATGCTCAACTGAACACGCTGATGGCCACTGACTGGGTGGTTTACAGCAAGGACTGCCTTGAACACACTCATACGGTAGTTCGCTACTTGGCGCGCTACACGCGCCAGATCGCCATCAGCAACGCGCGTATCCTGGCCGTCGATGAGCACCAGGTGACCCTACGCTACAAGGACTATCGCGACCATGACCGACACAAGTCGCTCATCCTCAATGGCGAGGAGTTCGTACGCCGCTTCCTGCTTCACGTCCTGCCCAAAGGACTGATGCGGGTGCGTCACTACGGTTTTCTGGCCAATCGCTGCCGTCGGCAACGTCTGATGCAGGTTCGTCGAGCACTAGCGGTGGTTGAGCAAGCACCGG
>NZ_VCQL01000172.1:0-401 GCF_005937175.1 Halomonas sp. ATBC28
GATCCGAGCAAATATCGCCCTTCATCAGAAAGCTTATATCGACGTATTCAAAAGAAAAATTTTGTCCCAACTATCCACTCGGCAGCTGATGTGAACAATTTCTTTTCCTTATATTATAAAATTCCAATCGGCATTTACGACTTAGATAAATTAGAGGGACCGGTTGCCGTTGAGATAGGAACAGATCAAGATGAGTATATCGCCATCAATGGGCGCACTGTCAACTTTTCCCGTAAACTCGTATCAAAAGACATTCATGGGCCATTTGGCAGTCCAATTGTTGATTCGCAGCGGACAGCTGTCACAAAAGACACGAAAAACGCTGTCCAAATTGTATATTTATTGCCATCCATGACACAAGAGCAATGCAAAAAACTGCTGCAGTCAATGCAAAACATGTT
>NZ_VCQL01000173.1:0-401 GCF_005937175.1 Halomonas sp. ATBC28
GTCTGTGGATGAGTATTTCTGGCGACACATCCTGCACCGGGGACATCAGCAGGTGCTGTTTGTGGTGACGCAGGCCGACAAAACGGAGCCCTGCCATGAATGGGATATGGCCGGCATTCAGCCTTCTCCCGCACAGGCACAGAACATTCGCGAAAAAACGGAGGCGGTATTCCGTCTGTTCCGGCCTGTACATCCGGTTGTGGCCGTATCGGTCCGCACCGGCTGGGAAGTGGATACGCTGGTCAGTGCGCTCATGACAGCGCTTCCCGACCATGCCGCCAGTCCCCTGATGACCCGCCTGCAGGACGAGCTGCGCACGGAATCTGTCCGGTCTCAGGCCCGTGAACAGTTTACCGGTGCGGTGGACCGGATATTTGACACGGCGGAGAGCGTCTGTATTG
>NZ_VCQL01000174.1:0-400 GCF_005937175.1 Halomonas sp. ATBC28
GGGCGGCTATCCCAAAGCTCTTTTGACGCCCCCAGACTGACAGAGAACATCAATCCAAACATGGCACTGCGATCCCGGCTCATCCCCTGATGCTGTGAATATTCATTTCCGGCGGCGGAAAGCATCGCCGAGGCGATAAAGTGTTGAGCTTTATCCTGCCCGCTCCAGTTATCGTTAGCCATATGGCTGCATCCAGAAAGTAACAATAGCGAACAGACAAAAAGAATACGCAAAACGTGGCCTCCAAAAAACAAACCCCGTACAGGACGGGGTTGTGATTACAGGATGCGGCTAATTAATCGGTCGATGCGGATACGGCGCAAACGGCGGATGAGTTTACGAACCTTCACCGGATAATCGGCAATGCTTTGCAGATCGCGGTAGTGCTTAACGATGGTGG
>NZ_VCQL01000175.1:0-400 GCF_005937175.1 Halomonas sp. ATBC28
CTGTTTACTGAGGGCCGTACCCAGGCAGAGTGGATCCGGCATCTGTATGCCCAGTCGCGGGAAGCGACTCCTGCACTGCCAACGTTTGAAGAGTTCCGTAAGCAGGGGATTTTTAAAAAGCGCGACCCACAAGGGCATCACGTTGCTTATAAAGCTTTCCGTGAAGATCCGCAGGCAAATCCACTGACCACGCCATCGGGGAAAATTGAGATTTATTCGCAGGCGCTGGCTGACATTGCCGCTACCTGGGAATTGCCAGAAGGTGATGTGATCGATCCACTGCCGATCTATACGCCGGGTTTTGAAAGTTATCAGGATCCGCTGAACAAACAGTATCCGCTGCAGCTTACGGGTTTCCACTATAAATCTCGCGTTCACTCAACTTACGGCAACGTTGATG
>NZ_VCQL01000176.1:0-400 GCF_005937175.1 Halomonas sp. ATBC28
AATGTCTCGTTCTCGATTCCAAAAGAAGGGGCGATGGCGTTCTTTGATGTATTCGCCATGCCTGCGGATGCCAAAAACAAAGACGAAGCCTATCAGTTCCTGAATTACCTGCTGCGTCCGGATGTGGTGGCACATATCTCTGACCATGTGTTCTATGCTAACGCCAATAAAGCAGCCACGCCGCTGGTGAGTGCGGAAGTTCGTGATAACCCGGGTATTTATCCGCCTGCGGATGTCCGTGCGAAGCTGTTCACTCTGAAAGTGCAGGACCCGAAAATCGACCGTGTGCGCACCCGCGCCTGGACCAAAGTGAAGAGCGGAAAATAATCCGCAGCCGTAGATGCCGGAGGGGCGCACCACACCCGCCGGCAATTCGCACCATCATGGTGCGCTTGCACAC
>NZ_VCQL01000177.1:0-399 GCF_005937175.1 Halomonas sp. ATBC28
GATATTGCCCGTGCCTGCCAGAAGGCAGATGACGCAATAAGCTACATAATGAGGAAAGACCATGAAAAGCGATCACGACATAATCACCAGAGAAGAAATGGTCGAGCTGACGGGAAGCCCACTTAAATCAAAGCAATGTGAGGCTCTTCGCCGGGCTGGAATTTTCTTCATGGAAAGGGCTGACGGACACCCAAAAACAACCTGGGGCCATTTCATGAACCCAATAAAATTTCGCAATTTACAGGAGGTGACGACGCGAAAAGATGATGAACCTGATTTTGGAGCAATATTTAATGGCCGGAAAGAGAAAGAACCCAGCAGATAACTGGATGCCGCCTCGTGTTTACCAGGGCAAAGCGGCCTACGAATTCAGGAATAAAGATAACAAAGCGATACGCC
>NZ_VCQL01000178.1:0-399 GCF_005937175.1 Halomonas sp. ATBC28
GGTGAAGATGCTCACCGCAACCCATTAATGCAAAATGGGAAACGTAAAAACCTGACCATTTTGATCGTCGGAGAAACGTCGCGCGCAGAGAATTTCTCGCTGAATGGTTATCCACGCGAAACCAATCCTCGTCTGGCAAAAGATAACGTGGTCTATTTCCCTAATACCGCCTCTTGCGGCACGGCAACGGCAGTTTCAGTACCATGCATGTTCTCGGATATGCCGCGTGAGCACTACAAAGAAGAGCTGGCACAGCACCAGGAAGGCGTGCTGGATATCATTCAGCGAGCGGGCATCAACGTGCTGTGGAATGACAACGATGGCGGCTGTAAAGGCGTTTGCGATCGCGTACCTCACCAGAACGTCACCGCGCTGAACCTGCCTGGTCAGTGCATCAAC
>NZ_VCQL01000017.1:0-138628 GCF_005937175.1 Halomonas sp. ATBC28
GTCCGGCAGTAGGCGAGTGCAACTGGCGGAAATTCTGCAGCTGTTCCAGGCTCAGCTCGTAGCCGCTGAGGTGGAGCAGCGAGTAAAGCAGCATGGAGCCGTGGCCATTGGAGAGCACAAAGCGGTCGCGATCGGCCCACTTGGGGTCTTCGGGGTTGTGCTTGAGGTAGTCATTCCATAGCACCTCGGTGATATCAGCCATACCCATGGGGGCGCCCGGGTGGCCGGATTTGGCCTTCTGAACGGCATCCATGGACAGGGCGCGAATGGCATTGGCTAGCTCAAAACGGCTATTCATAGCAGTGGTACCTTGGTTGTTATATTGCGTAGCGTCTCGTTAGGCACGAGCAGTCAAGCGTTGAGTAATCAACGACTCTAATGTTTGCTGGTCGTTGGCGAAGCGTCGGATCCCGTCAGCCAGCATCTCGTTGGCCATTGCATCTTGGTTATGCTGCCAACGAAAGTCAGCTTCTGATAACGGTGTGAATGCTTTACGAGCGACGGTTTTCTGTTGGATTTTTGAGGCCACCTCTCCTTCCATGCTATCAAGCTGTTCTAGCAGTGCGGGAGAGATGGTCAGGCGATGGCAGCCCGCCAACGCTAATACTTGATCGGTGGTACGAAAACTTGCCCCCATGACGACAGTGTCATAATGACCAGTGGCAGCTCTCTCGCAAATCCCCTTTACAAATAGCACGCCAGGGTCTTCTTCTGGTGTGAACTGTTCACCTGTTGTCTTTTGATACCAATCGCTAACGCGGCCAATGAAGGGCGATATCAGGTACACCCCAGCATCAAAGCAGGCCTGTGCCTGAGCATCGCTGAACAAGAGTGTTAAGTTGCAGTTGATGCCTTCACGCTCTAATTGCTGAGCCGCACGGATCCCTTCCCAGGTAGACGCGAGCTTGATCAGCACACGGCTGCGGTTAATGCCCATTTTTTCATAGCGCTCAATCAGTTCGTAGGCCTTGTGAATACTGGCTTGGGTATTAAAAGAGAGGTGTGCGGACACTTCTGTCGATATTCGTCCAGGTACCACATTGGCAATTTGCCCGCCAATCGCAACCGAAAGTTGGTCAACTATTCGGCTCAGGTCGCTCTCATCACGACATAATTCAGCAAGCACCTTGTCGATCAACTCTTGATAACGAGGCAGTTCGAAGGCCTTGAGAATCAATGAGGGGTTAGTGGTAGCGTCCTGCGGTTGATAGCGCTTTATGGCATCCAAGTCGCCCGTGTCGGCCACGACCAGTGAGTGTTCGCGTAATCCATCCAGAAGCGACATTGCCTACTCTCCTTAAAAATGAACATGCTGTGTTCAAATGATTGTCCATTTAGACCGATTTAGTCAAATCAGCGTGCCACTGAAATCGATTTTAAGGTCATTGAACAAAAGTATAGTGCTTGGTAGATAATGCTTTATATTCATATAATTCTTTTATTATCAATATATTATTGATTGTTTCTTGGTTTTTATCCTGAATCCTCCAAAAAAATACAACTAGATCTTATGATCGGCGTGTTTACAAATGCTCGGTTAGTGATAGATTGAATAGCGTCAGTAGACGGCTGGCAACTGCGTGGTGGTATTCATCGTTGTTAGTCGTCCGCGTTTCTATTTCCTAGAAAGGGAGAGCATGAATGTCTAGTGCGACGTCTTCTCTCAGAGTCGCCATTGGCGGTGATGAGGCCGCTTACGACTTGAAAGAGATTCTCATTGGTTATATTCGAGAGTTAGGCTACGAGGTTGAAGATTTTGGCACTTTTAATGCCCAGCCGGTGCTGTACCCCGATATTGCCTTTGAGGTGGCTACGGCGATTAAGGAGGGGCACTTCGATCGTGCAGTACTGGTATGTGGCACGGGAATCGGAGTGGCTATTTCTGCCAATAAGGTGCCCGGTATCCGCGCTGCGCAGGCGCACGATACTTACTCAGCAGCAAAGGCGCGCACCAGTAATAATGCACAGATTGTCACGCTGGGATCCAGAGTGATTGGGCCAGAGTTGGCTAAATCAATAGTGGCAACCTTTTTGGGCAGCAACTTTTCGGGTGGAAATTCCGAATTAAAAATAGCAAAGATTGACGAATATGAGTCTCGATTGAATACTCCGTAACCGTGGTATCGCTCATATTCGTCGACGCTGATTAATAACAACAGCATGCAAGCTGTGATCACGCAGTTTGGCCTCACTCCAGAGGATATAATAATGACACGCCTATTTAATGATCCAAATGATTTCCCTGAAGAAGCTCGTTTAGGTTTAGTAGCTGCTCATCGCGATAAGCTGATGGCTGTGCCGGGAGGTGTCGTACGCAGTACGCGCAGCCAGCCAGATAGTGTTGCGGTCGTGGTTGGTGGTGGTAGCGGCCATTACCCCACCTTTGCGGGGTTGGTGGGGCAAGGGTTGGCCCATGGGGCGGTCATGGGCAATCTGTTTTGCTCGCCTTCTGCACAGCAAGTTTATTCCGTCGCCAAAGCCGCCAACAACGGCGGTGGTGTGCTGCTCTCTTTTGGTAATTATGCGGGGGACGTGCTGCATTTTGGTGAGGCGCGCGAGCGTTTGATTGCGGACGGTATTCCCTGTGAAATCGTGCTGGTCACTGATGATGTCGCCAGTGCACCCTTGGCGGAGATTGATAAGCGCCGGGGCATCGCAGGTGATCTAACCGTTTTCAAGGCCGCCGCCGCTGCAGCAGAAAAGGGATTATCACTGGAAGAAGTAGTTCAAGTGGCGAAAGAGGCAAATCGCTGCACGCGCTCTTTTGGAGTGGCGTTTGAGGGATGCACGTTACCGGGTGCAGCCGATTCGCTCTTTCATGTGCCCGAAGGCAGGATGGCCATAGGGCTGGGGATTCACGGCGAGCCGGGTATTAGTGAGACGGATATTCCTTCCGCAGATGGCTTGGCAGAAATCCTCGTTGCCCGATTATTGGAAGAAGTTCCTGACGGTATCAGGCTCCAAGGAGCTCGGGTGGCACCGATACTCAATGGCCTGGGTACTATTAAGTATGAAGAGCTGTTCGTTATTTATCGCAAGGTTGACGAGTTGCTGCAGGAAGCTGGATTAAGCATTGTGGAGCCCGATGTGGGCGAGCTGGTGACCAGTCTTGATATGGCCGGGGTTTCGCTGACGTTGTTCTGGCTTGATAAAGACATGGAGCCGCTGTGGACTGCCGCTGCGGATGCGCCGGGCTATCGAAAAGGCAGCGTGACGCCAGCGCAGGCGCTGGATCCTGCCGAGGTAGAGGTGGTTGTCCAAGATGAGATTCCCAAGGCGAGCGATGCCTCGCGAGCATTAGCCAGGGGCGTTGTTGAGGCGCTTGAAGTGCTCGCAAATACGGTCAATGAAAACTGCGAGATGCTGGGCCAGATTGATGCTGTGGCGGGCGATGGTGATCACGGCATTGGTATGCAGCGGGGTAGCAAGGCAGCGCTTGAAGCGGCCAAAGAGGCGCTCAATGGCGGGGCGGGCGCCGAGACAGTGCTGCATTGGGCTGGTCAGCGCTGGTCTGATAAGGCGGGCGGTACCTCTGGTGCTATCTGGCGGGTGATCTTAAAAGCGATGGGTGAATCGCTTGGCAATGAGCAGCCGCTCTCAGGGCAGCGTCTTGCTGCTGGTGTGGTCAATGCCCGCCAGCAAGTCATGGCATTCGGTAAGGCAGAGTTGGGCGATAAAACGCTTGTCGATGTGTTGGTGCCTTTTGCCGATGCCTTGTCTTGGGAAGCTGAGAAAGGCCAGACAGCTTTGGCTTGCTGGGAGTCCGCTGCACGCATAGCGAGTGAGGCGGCTGAGGCTACCAAGCAATTAATTCCCCGTGTTGGCCGCGCGCGCCCATTAGCCGAAAAAAGCGTGGGTACACCGGATGCTGGTTCAGTTTCATTGGCACTGATTGTTCAGGCGCTGATTCCTGTGTTGAAAAAGTGTCAAGCAAACTGACATGATACATGCCCTCCAACAACTCCTGGATGCCGAGGATGAACGGTCAAGACGCTGCAGATATAGACTTAATGACAGAGATTTCAACGCTCTACTATGTGCAGGGGGAAACGCAGGAAGCGATCGCCAATAGGCTCGGGCATTCGCGTGTGCGAATAGGGCGGCTGCTCAAGCGTGCCCAGGCAGAAGGAATTGTCGATGTTCGCGTGCGCCTGCATCCCGCTGTGAGTGTTGAGATTGAGCAGGAGCTCAAACGGCGCTTTGGCCTGAAGCGAGCGTTGATTGCTCTGGATAATGCCGACCCGGATGTGCAGCGCTCGTCAGTCGCTAGTCTAGTGGCAGACCATCTGTCGCGCAGTTTGACCGATGGCCAGATCGTAGCCGTTGGCATGGGTCGTAACGTGGCCGCCGTGGCGGATAACGTTTTCCTGGCGGAGTCGTTGAAGGTTTCATTTGTGTGCGCAATTGGTGGCTCGCTGCGCGCAGGCGAGCATATGAATCCCGATCATATTTGTCGACGTTTGGCGAGTAGGTTTGGCGGTGATAGTGAGACGCTTTATGCCCCTGCGCTGGTACAGAGCGGTGAACTTAGGGATGCATTGTATGAAAACTCTACCGTGCGCCAGACGCTAGACCGGGCTCGCCGTGCGGATACCGCTTTGATTGGCGTGGGTGACGTAAGTGAAGACAGTAATATGGTGCGTATGGGGTGGTTTTCGGCCCAGGAAATTGCAGAAGCACGGCTCTCTGGAACCGTGGGCGATATGATGGGCTATGACTTTATCGATATCCATGGGAAGCCTTCCGCAACGCAGATGCAGGGGCGTGTAGTGGGGCTTAATATACAGGATCTCACGCGTATTCCAGACGTTATTGCTATCGCCAGTGAAAATACTAAAGCGGTCGGCATACTGGGGGCGCTGCGTACCGGGGTTATCGATACCTTGGCGACTAGTGTCACTAACGCGCACACCATTCTGCGTCTCGATGAAGCGACTACCGGGTAAGTGCGCGCTTGATTTGTATTCAAAACCTAAGGTTTCTCGGCATCTTACGCTTAGGTCGGCCCAGCTTTCTCTGTTGCATTTATTGGCTTTTCTTGGGCATGTGGGCACTCTTTGGCATGCTTGGTTTCCCCCTTGTTCCTCGCTCCGATGCCTGTGGTATTTGACAGGTGCTTGTACATTTGATCGATGCTGGAACATATAGAATGGCTTAGGGCGATGTTTTTACATGGCCGAAATAATAAATAATTTCCATTTTTAAAATTTAGATATAAAAAACAAACAATTATGTTATTGGTCTAAAGTATAAGATTAGAAAATTCCATTATGGATTGACTCAGCTATGCTTAAAGCAGTTAATTCATATGTACACAACAAGATCTTTTGTAAAGCGTGCGCCGCTAGCCAAGCAATACAAGATATATTAGGAGTGAGTAATGCATAACGCCGATAACAACAATCACACCGAACTGCCTCTGACCATGCAAGCCGTCGTAGCCTACGCGCCTGGTGATTATCGTCTTGAAGAGGTGGGCGTGCCGAAGGTGGGAGAGGGTGAAGTCCTGATAAAGGTTGAAGCGTGCGGAATCTGCGCAGGCGATCTCAAAGCCTATGAAGGCGCCCCCAGCTTTTGGGGAGACGAAACCCAGCCCGCTTATATCAAGGCACCGATGATTCCAGGCCATGAGTTTATTGGTCATGTGATGGCTTTAGGAGAGGGCGTTAAAAACCTTGAGGTCGGTGATCGCGTTATTTCCGAGCAAATCGTGCCTTGCTGGGAGTGCCGTTTCTGTAACCGTGGGCAGTACTGGATGTGCGAAAAGCACGATGTGTATGGATTTCAGCACAACGTAAATGGCGGTATGGCTGAATATATGGTCTTTCCTAAAGAAGCCATTAATCACAAGTTGCCAGATGAGATTCCGATGGAGAAAGCGGTTCTTATTGAACCCTATGCTTGTTCGTTACATGCCGTTAAGCGTGCGCAGATTGAACTGGGAGATGTGGTTGTCCTCTCCGGGGCAGGCACCTTAGGGCTAGGAATGATCGGTGCGATCAAAAAGTCCGGGCCTTCCAAGCTGGTCGTACTGGATCTCAATAACAAGCGCTTAGAACTTGCTAAACAGTTTGGTGCTGACATTGTCCTGAATCCCGCTGAAATTGATGTTATTGACTACGTTAAAGGCATAACGGAAGGCTATGGTTGCGATATTTATATTGAGGCGAGCGGTGCGGTACAGTCGGTAGAGCAAGGTCTTTATATGATCCGTAAATTGGGTCGCTTTGTCGAATTTAGTGTATTCAAAGAGCCAGTGACTGTTGATTGGAGCATTATTAGCGATCGTAAAGAGCTGGATGTGCTGGGTGCGCATCTAGGCCCTTATTGTTACCCACCTGTCATTGAAGGCATTGGTAATGGTGATTTCCCAACGGATCATGTGGTGACCCATAAGCTGCCGTTAGCCGAATTCCATCAAGGGCTAGATCTAATGCGCAATGACCCTAACGCATTAAAGGTTGTGCTTATACCTGACGGGAAGTAGGTAGTGGAAGTTTCTTATTTATAACTTTTTTATAACTACAATGATAACCGGAGTGATTATGTCGGCGACATTAAATTCGGTGCCCGGTGATAAGCGTATAAAGGTCTATGTGGCAGCTGCTTTTGCGTTAGTGCTGTTTGCACTCATGGCGCTCGATACTAAAGTCATTAGTCTTACTGAACTTGAGAGCGCGGTGGGGTTTTCACCACAGCAATTTGCTCAGGAAACATTTCCAGAGATCCAAGCGTATGTCGAGAATAACGCTGTAAATGCATCGGTATTGGCGCCAGAGGTTCTCCAGGATGCCGGAGCGGCAGGTGAGAAATACGGCGTCGCTGCCGGCATTGGCCATATTGTGCCGGTCTCTTTATCCGGAGTTGCTGTAGAAAGCCGGGGGGGCGTTTACACCCTAGAGGTTGCCGATGTGCCTTCAGATATCGTCATTCGTGTGCAAACAGGCCCAGCCATTAATGGCACTACGCTGAGAGATACAACCGGCAATATTCAATTTGGCGACTTTACCAATCAGATTGAGTACCAAGATGTCGGCGCAGCGCTCAATGATGAAATGAAGCGTCAAGTGCTTGCGGATATTTCCGGGCAAGAGTTAACCGGAAAAACGTTAGAAGTAGTCGGCTCCTTTACCATGATAAATCCCAAAAACTGGCTAATTACTCCTGTGAGTATAGTGACCATTGAGTGAGGGGCGGCTATGAATATCGATACATCAACAGTGGAAGTGGCTCCACCCGAGGTGATTCTTTCTGCACGCAATATCGAAAAGCGTTTCGGTGCCGTGCAAGCCCTCAAAGAAGTGAACTTCGATATATATCGAGGACAGGTGACAACGCTGTTTGGCGAAAATGGAGCTGGTAAATCTACGCTGATGAAAATTTTGTCTGGTGTCATTGCTCAGACGGCTGGGGAGATTGTATTGGAAGGAGAGAGCGTCAGCTTTTCGTCGCCGTCGGATGCTGAAGCGCTGGGGATTACCATTATTCATCAGGAGTTAAGCTTGGCCCCTAACCTGAATGTGCGCGACAACATTTTTATGGGGCGTGAGCTGACTAAAGGAAGAGGCAGCGTCGACTATAAAGAGGAGGCGCGTCAGGCTGAATTGTTAATGGAGGAGCTGGATGAACCGATCCACCCTCTTACCCTGGTCGAAGATCTACGGGTTGGGCAGCAACAAATCGTTGAAATCGCGAGAGCGCTGTCCAAGAACTCTCGCATTTTGATTATGGATGAACCGACTTCCGCATTGAGTGCCACGGAAGTCGAGACGTTATTTAAAGTCGTCCAGGATCTCAAAAACAAGGGTGTCTCGATTGTTTATATTTCTCACCATTTGGAAGAGGCGCTACAGATTACCGATCATGCCGTTGTTCTCCGCGATGGGGTCATGACTGCTTACGCTCCACGTAGTGATATCGACCTGCAGTGGATCGTCAGGCATATGGTAGGAGAGAGTTTCGATCTTGGCTCACCGCCCACAGGGTATGAGCAGGGCTCCACCGCGCTCTCTATCCAGAACCTTTACATAAGCGACGATAAAGTGGCAGGTCGCTATGTTGTTGAGGATCTTTCTCTTGATGTGCGCGCAGGCGAGATTGTCTGCATTTATGGGCTAATGGGCGCTGGCAGAACTGAGTTATTGGAGTGTGTGGCAGGGCGAACCCGGCAGTCCAAGGGAGATATCTTGCTCAACTCAACTGACGTATCCCATTACAACATTGCACAGCGAATCGAGAGAGGGTTGGTGTTAGTGCCTGAGGATCGCCAGCGTGATGGGTTAGTACCCACCCTGTCAGTCGGTAGAAATCTGTCGCTAGCCAGTATCCATGCGTTTACTCGCAAGGGGCTTACTTCTTCCAGCTTGGAGGCAGAAATGATTAATTCAGCTATCGATAAGGTGCACATTAAAACAGACGGCGGGGAGGCTTCCATTGGTTCATTGTCTGGCGGTAACCAGCAAAAAGTGGTGATCGGTAAGATGTTGGCTACCCATCCAGACGTCATCATACTTGATGAGCCAAGCCGTGGTATCGACGTGGGTGCCAAGGCCGAAGTGTTCAAGTTATTGAGCCAAGGGGCTCGGCGGGGGTTAGCGGTTGTCTTTACAACATCTGAAGTGAGCGAGTGCTTGAGTATTCCACACAGAGTGCTGGTGATGAGCAAAGGACGGATCTCCGCTGAATTCAAACCGGGTGTAACGAAAGATGAAATTATGGCTGCTTCGGGCGAATCAGTTGCTGCATGATTATTCAATCGGATAGGTAATGACTATGTCTCATCACAACAATAACGCGTTACAAGTTGAAAAAGGCAGTATCGATATCGTCAAGATTTTGCTGGAAGGTAGGGCTTTTTTTGCATTAATCGTGATCATTATTGTCTTTTCCATGCTCTCGCCTGTTTATTTTTCAACGGGTAATTTTTTAACCATGTCTTCGCATGTGGCTGTTTTTGGCTTGCTAGGCATCGGCATGCTGTTTGTCATTCTGACTGGCGGTATCGATTTATCGGTTGGCTCTACGTTGGCACTTTGCGGAGTGTTCGCGGGTATGTTGTTAGAAGGAGTGGAGATTGAAGCATTTAATTTGGCTTTCTTTCCTTCAGTGTGGGTCGTCGTGGTCCTTACCTGCTTACTGGGCGGCCTCGTGGGGGCTATCAATGGCGTATTAGTTGCCTACTTCAAAGTGCCTGCTTTCGTGGCCACACTGGGCATGTTGTATGTCGCGCGTGGAGCCGCACTGCTGCTAACCGATGGGTTAACGTTCAATAGTTTAAGTGGTGACCCTACATTAGGTAATACTGGGTTTGAATGGCTTGGGTTTAATAAACTATTCGGTATACCTGTAGGTGTTTTGATTCTCTTTTGTGCTGCGGTTATTTGCATGTTGGCGCTCAGTCGTACGCCGTTTGGCCGGTGGATTTACTCTACCGGTGGCAATGCGCGTGCTGCAGAGCTATCAGGGGTGCCCGTCAATCGCGTTAAGCTCTCCGTCTACATTATTTCCGGCGTGTGCGCAGCCCTGGCTGGGATTGTGCTTGCCTCACAGTTGACCTCTGCTGGGCCTACGGCAGGTACTACCTATGAGCTGACAGCGATTGCTGCTGTTGTTATCGGTGGCGCCTCACTGATGGGGGGACGTGGCACGGTTCGAAATACTTTATTGGGCGCATTTGTAATTGGCTTTCTCGCCGACGGTCTGGTCATCATCGGTGTGTCTGCTTATTGGCAAATGGTCTTCACGGGTAGCGTGATTGTCTTTGCTGTCATGTTAAATAATGTCCAATACAGTGCTAAACACAAGTCCTCTCAACAAGCCGAGAAAACGACAGAAAGTAAGCGTGAAGGTTCTAGAGCAAGTGCTACTTAACGTAGCATTGCTTAGAAGTGTGGCCTGCTCAGGTCTACCGATTCAAAGACCAACAATCATAACTATGAGGTAATAATCATGCTTCCAAAAAGTAAAAAAATGCTTTTTACAGCTCTCGCCAGTGTCTCGATGCTCTTTAGTAGCTCTATAGTTGCTCAGGACAAGGGACTGATCTCAATTATTGTCAATGATATGTCAAACCCCTATTGGCAAACGGAAGGAACAATTGCTGAGCGTACAGCAGAAGAATTGGGCTATGATGCAAATGTAAGTTCCCATGTGGGTGACACCAACACTGAAAGCAATCAGGTCGATACGGCAATTACCAATGGGGCTAAAGCAATCATTCTCGACCCTGCTAATGCGGACGGTTCCATTGGCGCTGTGCGAAGAGCAATCGAGGCGGGAATTCCGGTATTTATTATTAACGCTGAGATTAACCAGCAGGGATTGGCCAAAGCGCAACTGGTTTCCAATAATGCGCAAGGAGCCGCGTTAGGAGCGCAACAGTGGGCAATGCAACTAGATGGCGAGGGATCCTATATAGAGTTAAAGGGACCCCCTTCTGATAATAATGCTGCGACAAGATCCAATGGCTATGAGACGGTGCTTAGCCAATACCCCGATCTTAGCCTTGCTGCGTCTGACATCGCTAACTGGGATCGGACGGAAGGGCGCAATAAAATGCAGAGCATGCTCCGTTCTCATCCTGATATTCGAGGCGTCATTAGTGGTAACGACGAAATGGCCTTAGGTGCCATTGTGGCTCTAAAACAGGAGGGGCGGCTAGACGATGTAATAGTAGGTGGTTTTGACGGTTCACCAGATGCTGTTGATGCGGTTCGCTCGGGTGAACTGGCCTATACCGTTCTACAGCCGGTGGCCGTATTTGCAGAACATGCAGTAAAAATTGCTGATCATTACATTAATACCGGAGAAACAGGGTTGGATAGTGAAAAACAGCTTTATGACTGTTTCCTTATTACTCAAGATAATGTAGATAGCTATACCTCCCCCTTTGTGTTGGAATAATAGGTTTTAGAAGAGTAAGCGTTAGAAGAGTAGGTGTTAGAGGAACTTGCCTAGAGGCCAGTCAGCTTTAAAGCTGGCTGGCTTTTTGAATAAGAGGGGGTGTCAATGATCTTTAATTTTGGTTCCATCAATATCGATTATACTTACCGTGTACCCTATTTTGTCCGCCCTGGCGAAACCTTGGAAAGCGGTGATTATAATATTGGGTTAGGTGGAAAAGGCGTCAATCAGTCACTGGCAATAGCGCGTGCCAAAGGAAGGGTGAGTCACTGGGGGCGAGTTTCATCGATAGATGCCTGGGTGACCAATGAGCTTGAGTCTGCGGGTGTTGGTGTGAAAGATGTCGAATTGACCTCAGAGCCAAGTGGGCATGCCATTATTCAAATTGACGCACTGGGTGAAAACGCTATTCTTTTGTTCTCTGGCGCCAATCATGGTTTTACGCAGGAGAAAATGACGGCTCTTATTGCGCAAACCGCTCCTGGCGACACAATACTTATTCAGAACGAATGTAACGGGCTTGATCAGCTTATTCCATTAGCAGTGAGCCACGGCTGCAAGGTGATATTTAACCCAGCACCAATGACCTCGAAGGTATCATCACTCCCTCTAGACCAATGTGAACTGCTTTTTTTTAACCGTACAGAGGCCGCCGCTTTATTAGAGGTGCCGGTAGAGTCGAGCGCCGCAGATTTGCTAAGGCGTTGTAAAGAATCGCTTGGCGATGTCGAGGTGGTTCTTACCCTAGGTAGCGAGGGGGCTTGGTATCAGTGCAGCAGTGAGACTCTTTTTCAAGCGGCTTTAAAGGTAAAGGCCATCGATACAACGGCCGCAGGCGATACCTTTGTGGGTTACTTCCTTGCTGCTAGGCAAGCTGGCCTAAAGCCTTCACAGTGCTTGCAAAGAGCAACAGCGGCGGCTGCTCTGGCAGTTCAAAAACGCGGCGCTGCCAGTAGTATTCCAATGGCGGAAGAGGTTGATAGATTGATGTGTCAACAAGAAGCGCTATAGAGTGCGCCAGCGATTTGTTTTCAGCATTATCTTAATCACTTTATCTTAGCGTCTTCAGAAGGTCGGCGGCAGTGACGCCCCGGCCACTAAGAACCATATCCGAATCAGGATCCTCCGAAATCAGCGGATTGCTCACGCCATAGTGCCGCCTCGTGGCGTAGGGTGCTGGCGAGCAGTGCGATGTCGTTGGGGCCGGCCACGAAGCGGTAGCCACTATTGGTAAGAGTGGTGACATCGCGACCGGGCCCGGTGATGGTGCCCATCCAGCACCCGCTATTGGCGATGCGGCGCTCAAGGTCCTCAATCAGACGGCGTACTTCGGGTGCCTCGAGACGTTCGAGCAAACCCATTGAGCCCGCCAGGTCGTTGGGGCCGATGAACAGCATGTCTATGCCATCGACCTCGGCGATCGCCTCGACGTTATCTGCCCCTTCAGTATGCTCGATCTGGGTGATCAACAGCAGGTCATCGTTGGCTTGACTGGCGTAATCACTGAAAGCGCCGTAGCCTGAGGCACGTACGATAGGAGCCGCATAGCCACGCTGTCCATGAGGAGGGTAGCGGCAGGCATCGACGATAGCTTGAGCCTGTGCAGCGCTATTGACCATCGGCACCATGATCGAGCGTACCCCCATATCCAGGATCTTCTTCAGGTAGGTGGGGTCGTTGGCGGGAATGCGTAAAACCGTTTCACCACCTGCTGCTTCTATGGCGCGAACTAGATGCGCGGTATGTTCGAGGCTGGAGACACCGTGCTCGTTGTCGATCAGAATGGTTTTCCAACCTGCCCAAACGGCAATTTCGGCTAGTTCGGGGCTGGCGCTTTCCAACCACAGGGCGCTAATGGCTCGACCCTGCTTAAGGGCAAGTTTGGTACGGTTGCGATGGTTCATGGATAGGTTTCCGTTTCCGAAGAGGGGCTAGGGTGGCGACGACGCTGAACACTCTCATAGATACCGCGAGTCAGCAGCAACGCCCAGAGCAGCAGGGTGAGTGTGCCTAGCGCCGCCGCCCAGGGGCGATCGAAGAAGGCCAGCAAGTCGCCTTGGGCCTTCATCATCGATGTCATGAAGTTTTCCTCGACGATTGTGCCGAGAACGATACCCAGTATGGCGGGCGCCAGAGGAAAGCCATTGGCCTCCATGGCGTAACCCAGGACACCCAGCGCCAATACTGTCCAGATGGCAATGACCGAGTTGGTAATGGCGTAAGCTCCCACCAACGAGAACAGTAGTACACAGGGCATGAGGACCCGACGCGGGATACGTACCACCTGACTGGAAGCCATGATCACCAACAGGCCAGCAGGGATCATCGCGAGATTGCTTAGTGCGAAGGCGCCGTAAAGGGTATGTACCAGTTCTGGTGACTCGGTAAATATCTGCGGCCCAGGTGACATCCCGTTGAGTAGCAGGATGCCGATGGCAATAGCCGTGACGCTATCGCCGGGGATACCGAACACCAATGCTGGCGTCCAGGCGCCACCGATAGCGGCATTGTTGGCGGAGCCTCCATCGGTTACGCCCTCAATGTACCCCGTACCGTAGCGTTCGGGATGGCGCGAGAAGCGCCGTGAAATCGCATAACAGATCCAAGCGGCGATATCTGCCCCGGCGCCGGGCAGCGCGCCGATCAGGGTGCCAAGTACGCTGGAGCGGGCGATGTTGCGCTTGAAGCGGCGCAGTACGAGCGCTGCCTCATGCAGCGCTTTGGAAAATGACTCTTGTACTGCATTGGCAGGTTGGTCGCGATGTCCTATCTGTGCACTGCGCAGAATCTCGCTGAGCGCAAACAGGCCGATGATGGCGGGAATAAAGCTAATGCCATCGAACAGTTCGTAATTGCCGAAGGTGAAGCGTGGATGGCCGACGGCGACATCGATGCCGATAGTGGCGATAAATAGGCCGAGGAAGAGGCTGGAAAAGCTCTTGGCGACGCTACCGTTACTAGTTAGTACCGCGCAACTCAGTCCTAGGCAGGCCAGCCAGAAGGTTTCGAAGCTGGAAAACTGCACTGCGACACGGGCCAACTGAGGGGCAATGAGCGCTAGAAGGGCGACACCCACCAGGCCTCCAATGCAGGCGGCGAACAATGACACCATCAGCGTCGAGCGGGAGCGTCCTGCGCGGGACAGACGGTAAGCGTCCTCGACGTAGGCCGCGGAGGCGGGCGTGCCGGGGATACGCATCAAGGTGCCGGGTACGTCGCCAGCGAAAATCGCTGTGGTAGTCGTGGCGACAATGGCGCTGATGGCGATCAACGGATCCATGAAGTAGGTAAAGGGCACCAGAAGGGCCACCGCCATGGTAGCGGTTAGGCCCGGCATGGCGCCGATGAAAGTGCCATAGAGCGTACAGGCGGCGATGACCGTTAGGGACGCTGGACTGAATAGGGAGGTGAGGGTCGAGGCGCTCATAGCGTCACCATGCCATTGGTGTCAGCAGGCCCCAGGGGAGCGGGACGCGCAGCAGTGAATAGAACAGCAGATGCACGCCGATCACCAGGGGGAGTGCTAGCAGCACTGCGCCCCCAGCACGCATCCCGAAGATCAGAGCTGTGGCGGAGACTGCCATGAAGGAAGCAATATGAAAGCCCAGGAGATCGAGCAATAGGCCATAGCCGAGTATCACGATCAGCAGGGCCATGGGGCGTGCTGCCATCCTCCAGCCTGTTTGCTGAGGTGGCATCGTCGAAGTGCTCGGCGCCTTCCGCCGCCCCCGCGACCCAAAGCCGATTAGCGCTCCGCAAACTATCAGGCCAATCGCCGCGATAGAGGGAAACAGGCCGGGGCCGTACTCCAGCCCGGCCAGGGACGGGAAGGTTGAGGCGCGCCAGAGCACCAGTGCGCCGAAGAGAACCAGTAGGCTCCCTGACAATCGATCATTGCACATGAACACCTCCTGCTTATCAATCGGCCTCGCTTATTTGGCGAGGCCGATCGCTTCGACCACTTCGCCCAATTGACGATCAGCCTCAGCGAGGAGTTGAGCGGTCTCGTGACGATTTTCGAACACTACCTGAGTGCCACTGCTGCGCTTGAACTCGGCCCAGGCTTCACTGTTGATAGCTGTCTCAATTGCTTGCTCGTAGGTGCAGGCGATCTCGTCCGGTAGGCCGTCAGGGCCGCTGACCGTCACAAAGGCACTCAGTGTCCATCCACTCTCCAGTGTGTCAGCTGTCAAAGGGACTTCAGGCAGCTGTGCCATCGGAGTATCGCTCATGTAGCCCAGCGCCTTTAGTTCCCCCTGTTCGATCAGGTTGCGGGCCTCAGCGAGTGAAGGTGTCGCAACATCAATGCCCCCTGCCATCAGTTCCTTGAGTGCAGGCCCAGCACCTTGGCTGGGGATCCAGCGAATGGCGTCGGGTGCCAGTCCTTCGGCCTTGAGCATACCGGCTAGGGCGAGGTGCCAGATGCCGCCCTGGGCGGTTCCCGAAGCGATCAATTCTCCGGGGTTCTGGCGTGCCTCGTCGAGCAGGGCATCAAGTGTTTCGTAGGGCGAATTATTTTGTACCACTACCCCAGGTGAGCTGCGGTTAATCAATGCAATGGGCGTGATGTCCTGGTAAGTCAGCGGCGTTAGGCCGAGCCAGTGCATGGTGTCGATCTCGACAGTGGCGGCACCAATGGTATAGCCGTCAGGTTTGCCTCGCGCGAGTGAGGTGTGGCCTACAACGCCGTTTCCACCGGTACGGTTGACGACGTTAAAGGGAACGCCCATTTCTTCTTCGAGCAGGCTGGCCAACCGACGTGCATTGGCGTCGGTGCCGCCACCGGTACCCCAGGGAACGATGAAGGTAACGGCTCGTTCGGGCTGCCAGTGACAGGTTTCAGGGTTATCGGCTGAGGCGGAAGTAGCTGCCAACGAGGCCCATAGGGCCAGTGAGATAGTCATCATTGTTGTCGAATTTGTGCTCATCATGCTGCGTGCTCCTGGCAGTGGCGAGGGATCTTGACGGCGTTTTTTGATAGTTGTTGGAATGCCTTCATTGTCATTTTTTACACAGTTCAATCGATTGAATAAATACAACTTTGGTCGTTATGGAATTGGAATTACGTGCTTATGAGGGCTTGCGATATCACTAAAAAATTCGCTATGAGAGTATGTTGCTCATAATTCCAAAAGGAGGCTGGCGTACTAAATCGCGTTCCGTCGCCTATAAATCATGGGAGTTGAGATTTTTATATGGCAAGTCGTCCGACACTTAAAACTATCGCCGATCAGGTAGGCGTTACCGTTTCCGCAGTATCATTAGCCCTGCGTAATGATCTGCGAATTTCCCAAGCGACACGGGAGCGTATACAACAGGCTGCGAAGGAGCTGGGTTACGTCTATAACCGGCATGCGGCGGGGTTGCGGAGAGGCGATAGCGGCACTGTAGCGGTATGCCTTAATGATCTGAGCAACCCCTTTTTCACCGAATTCCTCGGGCACATGGAAGCGTGCTTCCGCGAGGCGGATCGCATGATGCTGTTCTGCCATGCCCATGAAACACCATCGATCCAGGCGCGCTTCATTCGTCAGATGGCCGAGCATGGTGCCGCGGGGCTGATTTTAGTGCCTGTCGCCGGTACCACCCGAGAAGATCTTGATGGGCCGCAGGTAAGGCATCTACAGGATTTTCCGCTGGTGCTGATTTCCCGGGATGTCGCTGATACAAGTTTCGATCGAGTCATCAACGACGATGTGCTAGGCATCCGTCTTTTATTCGAACACTTATATGAAGCAGGGCATAGGCGCTTTGCTTGGTTGGGTGGTGGCGGTGATACGTCCACTGCCCGTGATCGAGAATGCTCCTTCCGACAGCAGATGGATGCTGCCGGTTTGCCTGTCACCAGTGATTCGGTTCACCACGGGCCAACGACACTGGAGTTCGGTGACGCCATGCTAAAGCGGCTGCTTGCGATGCCGGAACCACCGACCGCAATTATGTGTTTTTCGGACATTATCGCCTTTGGTGTGCTGGCGGCGTGCTACCGGCATGGGGTGCGCCCAGGTGTGGATATTTCTGTCACCGGTTTCGATGATATGGCTGCGGCCGCCTACTCGGCACCAGCATTGACCAGTGTGCGGGTGCGCACTGACCTAATTGGCCAGTGTGCCAGTGAGTTGCTGCTTTCTCGTATGGCGGGGGAGCAATTTCCGCCGGTTCGGAAGGTAATACCGCCCGAGCTGGTGGTGCGGGCGAGTACCGGGCCGGCAGCATGAGCTTTGCACTCACCTGACCTCCGCTACGGCGAAGATAGCGGTGATGGTAACCGAACGTCCTTAAATGGACGCCTATCGATCCGATCCTGCGCTACCCATCCTACCTACACCTACACCTACACCTACACCTACACCTACACCTACACCCATGATGCCCGCGTTATCAGCGTTAGGGCGTCACTTTGGCCGTACAAGAATGTAGGTGTCACTGGCAGCAGGGCATCACTGTTTGGTCTACCCGGTATGGAATTCTTTTAGCAGCAGCATTCGATACGTCAGTGCTTGTGCTGTCGTGAGGATCTATCCAGCTATTTTTAAAATGTTTCAAAATGGTTGACCATTTTGAGTGTTGAGGTGTTTTTATTTTTCCTCTGGTACTCAAAGTCAGTGATTGTGGTTTATTTCACTGGGCAGCGATGGTTTTTTTAAACAATTTCATATTGCTGTTTTTAAACACTATTATTTATCAATGAGCATTGGTTTTGAGCGATTTTACTGATGTTTAATGCGCGATTCCGTTATTGTTTAGACTAAAGTTTCGTTTCAAGCCATCGCAATTATCTCTATCTTGAAATGGTCAACCATTTGGAGGTGACTGGAATGAGTCAAACAGCTACCGTGTCGAGGGCTGGTGTTATTGAGGTGCTTCGGCAGCGAGCTTACAAAATTCGCCGCCACGCTCTGCGGATGGGTGAGGTGCAAGGGCAGGGGTACGTTGGTCAAGCGCTCGGGATTGCCGATGTTTTGGCGGTGTCTTACTTCCATGCCCTGAAGCTGGATCCCAAGAACCCTGACTGGGAAGGACGAGATCGTTTCTTGCTCTCTATCGGGCATTACGCCATCGCCTTGTACGCCGCTTTGATCGAGGCTGGTGTTATCAGCGAGGAAGAGATCGAAGACTACGGCAGCGATGACAGTATTCTGCCCATGTCAGGTATGGCCGACTACACGCCGGGCATGGAAATCACCGGTGGCTCGCTAGGTCACGGTCTGGGTATCGGCGTAGGAATGGCGCTGGGCCTCAAGCGCAAAGAGAGCACTTCACGGATTTTTAACCTGCTTTCAGATGGTGAGCTAAATGAAGGCTCGACCTGGGAAGCTGTCGCATCCGCAGCCCACTGGAAGTTGGATAACCTGATTGCCATTGTCGATGTCAACGATCAGCAGGCCGACGACAGGTCCTCCACCGTACTCAACTACGAGCCGATCGCTGATAAGTGGGTTGCGTTTGGGTGGGAAACCTACCGTGTTGATGGCAATGATCTTGAAGCGCTAGTCGAAGCCTTCGACAGTGCGCTAGCAAGTGACTCAAATAAGCCCCGGGTGATTATCTGCGACACCCTGATGGGGCGCGGTGTGCCTTTCCTCGAAGAACGTGACAAGAACCACTTTATTCGTGTTGATGAGAATGAGTGGAGTGTGGCGCTCAAACAGCTCGATGAAGTTTACGGTGTCCAGTAAGGAGGAAATGAAATGAGCGCCAAGAAGAAGCTAAAGACCTCGGCAATGATTGCGTCCATCGCGGGCGAAGACCAGCCAACGACCGCTGCGCCCTTCGGCCATGCGTTGGTAGAGGCTGCTGGGAAAAATCCCAAGATTGTTGGTATGACGGCAGATCTGGGCAAATATACCGACCTGCACATCTTCGCCCAGGCCTACCCGGATCGCTACTACCAGATGGGCATGGCTGAGCAGCTACTCATGATGGCCGGTGCGGGTATGGCACGCGAAGGCTTTATCCCTTTCGTGACGACCTATAGCGTTTTCGCCTCACGCCGTGCTTACGACTTTATTTGCCTAGCGATTGCCGAAGAGAAACTCAACGTCAAAATTGTTAGCGCACTTCCTGGGCTTACCACGGGCTATGGCCCGAGCCACCAGGCTACCGAAGATATCGCTATCTTCCGCGGCATGCCGAACCTGACCATCATCGACCCTTGTGATGCGGTTGATATCGAGCAGTCAGTTCAAGCGATGGTCGATTTTGATGGCCCCGTCTACTTACGCCTACTGCGTGGCAAGGTGCCCCGTGTTTTAGATCGCTTTGAAGGTTACCAATTCGAGATCGGCAAGGCTAAAAGGCTGCTAGATGGAGAAGATGCCTTAATCATCTCTTCTGGGCTGATGACGATGCGTGCGATTGAGGCTGCCGATGAGCTGAGAGAGAAAGGCACCAACGTGGCGGTTTTACACTGCGCCACAATCAAGCCGCTAGATACCGATACCATTCTGGCGGAGGTTCGTCGCTATCCTGAACGTCCCGTCTTCGTGGCCGAAAACCACTCAATCATTGGTGGTCTGGGCGAAAGCATTGCATCGCTGCTGATGAAAGAGGGTGTATCCGTCAAATTTAATCAGATCGGCCTTCCCGATGAATTTCTGGATGCCGGTGCTTTACCCACTCTGCATGATCGTTACGGTATTTCCACCAAGGAGGTGATCAAAACGCTAAAGCAGCACGTTGCCTGAATATACTAACTAAATCAAAAAACTAAGACTCCAGCTACGTTTGATAACCGCTATTTCTAACAACAAATATTTTAATAGAGAGAAACGTCATGAAAAAAACAGTCCTTGCTTCTGTCATTGCCAGCGCTTTTTTCATTAGTGGTAATGCTGCCGCTCAGCAAACCCTGCAACTTGCCCATAACGCGGCGGAAGGTAACCCCAAGTGGGATGCTTCAGAACTCTTCGCAGAGCTCGTCGAAGAAGGAACCAATGGGGAATTAATCGTCGATGTTGGTGGTAATGCGCAGTACGGCGACGATATGGAAGCCATCACTCAGATGAGAATGGGTACCTTAGCGTTTAGTACCAATAGCCAGGGCTCGACATCCAGCGTTGTACCGCAGTTCTCCGTTCTGGGACTACCGTTTCTGTTCAACTCTCTTCCCAGCGCTTGGGAGGTTATGGACGGCGAAGTCGGCGATGAACTGAAAAGGCTTTCTGAAGAGAAGGGGCTTGTACTACTGGCGCTGTGGGATAACGGCATTCGTCATGTCAGCAATAATGTTCGCCCTATTGAGACCCCTGATGACTTGGAAGGCCTTAAGATTCGAACCCCTCCCGATGAGATGACGGTTGATATCTTTGAGGCGCTTGGCGCAAACCCCACCCCAATGAATTTCTCTGAACTCTATATTGCTCTTGAACAAGGGGTCGTTGATGGTCAGGAAAATCCATTAATGAATATTTACTCATCCAAGCTTCACGAGGTGCAGGACTATATTTCCTTAACCGGCCACAAGTATGAGTCAACCCCGCTACTTATGAGCAAGATGGTCTGGGATACGCTTTCACCCGAATACCAAGAAGTGATTCAGCAAGCGGCCGTCGAGGCGGGTGAGTTCAATCGTCAAGCGTCACTTGAGGCCGACGATGCGCTGAGAAGTAAGATGGAAGAGGCGGGTGTCGCTTTTAACGAAGTAAATCCTGAACCTTTCATCGAAGCCACTTCATCCGTTTATGACCAGTGGGCAGAAGAGTACCCAGAATTGGTCGAGATGGTCGTCAATGCGGCTCAGCGTGAAGCGCAATAACGGAAGGGGCTTTTCATGACGCTCTCAATAGAGAGCCGCGACAGTGAAGTGGGCGGGACCACTTCACTGTTAGCGAGCTCAAAGCGTGTGATTTATCACACCTTCAAATGGGTATCCATCGTCGCTGTTGTGGCTATCTTCGTGTCGCTATTACTGGGTGTGGTGGTTCGCTATGTGTTTTCTACCAACTTGGGCTGGGTAGCGGAAGTGCCCAACTTGGTTTTTCCCTGGTTAACCATGTGCGCCATCGTCGCTGCTGCAGCAAGAAACGAGCACATTGGTGTCGAGTTGGTCGTCGAAAAGTTGCCAAGGCTACCCAAGAAGCTAGTGGTATTGGCCATCAACCTAATAGCAATGATCGCTTTTAGCTTCATGGCCGTTAACGGGTTGGATGTCGTTGAAATTGCAGGCTCCCAGCGATTGCCGATAACCCGGATTGGTATGTCCTGGGCTTATTGGTCAGTCGTCGTTGGTTTTATGGGGTTAGCTGTTATTTCGTTCATCAACATCGCAATGGTGCTCACCGGGGGAGATCAATCCTCTGAACCTCAAGTTTCTCACGGGGAGGAAGGGATATGACGGCCCAGATGCTCATTGGCTTTGTCTTGTTGCTGTTAATGGCGATGCCTGTTGGTTACTCGTTGGTTATAAGTGGTTGGGCGGCGCTATCCGTTTTTGGCCCTATGCCATCCAGTATGGCGGTTATGAAGATATTTCAACCGACGCAAAGTTTCCCTCTGCTGGCGATCCCCTTTTTTATACTCTCTGGTGGGCTAATGATGTCCGGCAAACTAGGACAGAAGTTAGTGGGTTTAGCCTCCATGTTGGTGGGTAAATATCACGGAGGGCTCGGCCAGGTCACCGTGGTGGGCTCCACTGTATTTGGAGGGGTCTCGGGGTCTTCTGTAGCAGAAGCGTCCGCACTTGGTTCCATGCTTATCCCTTGGCAAAAGAGAGAGGGGTATCCTGGCGCTTTCGGTGCTGCTGTTACCTCAGCCTCTTCTGTGATTGCTGGCCTGATGCCGCCTTCTATCCCACTCATCCTGTTTGCTACTGTCTCGAACACCTCCATCGCATCACTGTTCATTGCCGCAGTGATTCCCGCACTGATGCTCGCGGGTGGCATGATGCTGGCTTGCAATATCATTGGCAGACGACGCGGGTTCCCACGTCTTACGCTCAAGTACACTGGCGCTGAAATAAGAAACACGCTGTTCACCGCTTTGCCAGCGTTGTTGATGCCGGTATTTATCGTTGTGCTACTGCGTGCGGGGATTGCCACACCCACTGAGGTAAGTGTCATTGCCGTTGCCTATGCGCTGGTGGTCAGTACGGTTATTTATCGGGATCTGACGGCTGAACGCGTCATGAGTGCGCTGGTAAACACAGTGATTACCACGGGCATTGTGATGCTCATTATCGCAGCAGCCAACATTATTGCTTATATTCTGACGTCAGGCGGTGTCCCGCAGGCCGTCGCTCAATGGGCTGTCGAGTATCTAAAACACCCTATCTTGATCATTTTGGCGATCAACTTGCTGATGCTATTTATCGGCATGTTTCTCGATTTGCCCGCTGCCATCTTGCTGTTAGGGCCAACGCTGGTCTCCATCGCCAACGCGATTGGGCTAGATCTGGTGCAGCTTGGCATCATCATGTGCGTGAACCTCAGCATTGGTCTGTTCACGCCCCCCATCGGTACCACTCTGTTTGTCTCTTCTGCTATTGCCCGTGAACGTATTGGCGCCGTGGTAAAGGAGCTGGGGCCTTTCTATTTGGTGGCTATTGTCGTGTTGCTGCTGGTGTCCTACGTGCCAGCTCTGATTATTTACTGAGGTGGTTATGCAAACTATCGCATTTGCAGGGCTTGGCGCCATGGGGTGGCCTATGGCAACCCGGTTGAAAAAAGATGGTTTCCAGGTGCTGGGTATGGATGCCGTTGAGTCAACGGAAACGGCTTTCAACGACCAGGTGATGTCTCCCGAGCAAAAACAGCGCGGACTGACCCGCTGCGAAGCACTTTTTATCATGGTGGTAAATGCAGATCAGGTGCGTTCTGTACTGTTGGGTACCAACAGTATTGAGTCGCTTAGGCAAGGTGCTTGTGTTGTCCAAATGTCGACCATTTCCCCGGACGATGCGGCGGCTATCTCACAAGAAGTCGCGGCGATTAGGCCTGACCTTCACTTCATCGATGCCCCGGTGTCAGGCGGAGTGGTAGGCGCCGAGGCGGGTGAACTCACGATTATGGCAGCGGGCACCCAAGACGCTTTGTCGAAATGCCGTCAAGCGTTTGAAGTGTTGAGCAAAGTTGTGTTTGAAGCCGGGGAGCAGCCAGGACAGGGCTCGGCGATGAAAGCAGTCAATCAACTGCTGTGCGGTGTGCACATTGCCGCTGCTGCAGAAGCGCTGGCACTGGCAGAGAAGAGCGGTATTGATGCCTCAACAATGCTAACGCTGTTACAGGGCTCATCAGCTTCCAGTTGGATGCTGAAGGATCGTGGCCCTCGGATGATCGCTGAGCCCAGTGATATTACCAGTGTGATCGATATTTTCTGCAAAGACATGGGCATTGTCTGCGACTCAGCCAAGACCTCCAAGGCATTTACGCCACTGGCAGAAACCGCGCGTCAGCTATTTGTTTCCAGTGCTGAGCGAGGAGAGGGCAAGTTAGATGACAGCCAGCTGATTCGCACTTACCGACTGCTGAATGGAACGGCCTAAGGGGACACAATGCCCAGTTTTATATCTGTCAGTACCGCGGCTTACGACGGCTATGATTTCGATGTGATTCTGCCATCGCTAGCGCGGTGTGGCATAAGGAATGTGGAGTTTGCCTTTATTGATGGCTATGTAGAGGTCTTCACCGACAGCGATTTTACTGCTGCTTTCGCAGCTGAGCTAAAAAGTGAAATGCAGCGCCATGGCCAGCAGTGCCGCTATTTTTCCGGCCATATTGATTTGGGCATTGAGAACGCAGCCGCCAGGCTTGAAGCGCGCTGTCGTTTTGCTGCGTCTTTAGGGGCATCCTTTGTAATTACCAACGCTGCTACGCGCGAGCGCGCAGGAACCTTCTTTGCACAGGCCGATACCCTGGCTGCGATTGCTGAAAATTATGGTCTGCGCATTCTGCTTGAGAATCCCGGTAATGGTGTTCCCAATTTACTCGACCACGCCAGTGACGCACCCCTCTTGCTTGAGCGGCTGGACTCCCAGGCCTTCGGTATTAATTACGATATCGGCAACCTGTTAGCCCACCGCCCAGCCCGAGAACCGCTTGAAGATGCACGTGCGGCAATGAATATTGCCGATCATTTTCATCTTAAACCCTGTGCGCGCCGTGAGGGCGGCATCGATTTCGTCCCATTGGGAGCAGGAGATGTGAATGACACTGCTCTGGCGTTGGAGCTTCTTCGCCAGAATAAGCCGTTTTCACTCGAGCTTCCATTCCGCCTACATCGCGATGCCAATGCTCAACCTTGGCGTGATGAGCAACCACTGCCACTCGACGTAATCGAGTCGCGCATTTCCTGCTCTCTTATGGAGCTGTCATCACTCCACAAACAACTTACTACAACCCAATAAAAGGAAAACGCTATGTTACTTAAAGACAAGGTATGTATCGTCACCGGCGCCGCAGGTGAAAAAGGCATTGGCTTGAGAACTGCCAAGCTCTTCTATGAGCACGGAGCCTCAGTCGTCATTTCCGATATCAATGAGCAAGCCTGCGAGCAAGTGCGCAGCGAATTTGACCCTGAGCGCTCACAAATAGTGGTTGGAAACGTGGTGAACCGTGATGATTGCTTCAATTTGGCGAAGGCTGTCATGGATAAATTCGGCCGCATTGATGCGCTCATCAATAACGCTGGTATTACTCAGCCGGTAAAGTTCGAAGAGATTTTGCCAGAAGACTATGATCGCATCCTGGATGTTAACCTCCGTGGCATGCTCTATATGTCGCAGGCTGTCGTACCACATATGAAAGCGGCAAAATCAGGCTCAATTATTAACACCTCTTCGGTTTCCGCGCAGAGGGGGGGCGGTATTTTTGGGGGCCCGCACTACAGTGCCGCCAAGGCTGGCATGTTGGGGCTGGGCAAGGCCATGGCACGAGAGCTTGGTGCTTTTGGCATTCGCATTAACTCCGTTACCCCGGGGTTAATTGCTACAGACATCACCGCTGGCAAGCTTGACGATCAGATGAAAGCCAAGATTTTAGAAGGTATTCCGCTGGCACGAATGGGCACCCCCGAGGATGTAGCCAAGGCCTTCCTGTTTTTGGCGAGTGACCTGTCCAGCTACATTACAGGGGCCACTCTGGATGTTAACGGCGGTATGCACATTCATTGATTATGCTAAGCTGCCCCTATACTTACGAAACGGTATAGGGGTGGCGTTTGGATGATGTTATGAGTCAGATCGATCCGAATCTTTTGGATAGACTTAAGGAGTTTGTGTCGGTCTCCGAACTGTCTAAGGATGGCCGGTTAAAGCTTCCTGCAGAAAGAGCGCTGTGTGAACATTTTGATATGCATCGTTCGTCGGTTAGGAACGTCCTTTCGTTATTGCAAAGTCTTGGCTTCATCGAACGCAAGCAGGGTAGTGGCACCTTTCTTAAAATGCCCGAACCTGTCTTTATCCAGCTCTATTTTGAGCTGGCGCTTAAGCTCAACTACATCTCAGTAGACCATCTTGAAACGGCTAGAGAGATGTTTGAAAAAGAGATCGTACAGGCGGCAGCAGTCAACCATCAGCCTCATGAGCTGAGAAGGCTTGAGTTGCTTTGCGAAAAAATCGTGACGTCATCCGATGTTCTTGAAGGGATTCAGGCGGATTATGAATTCCATGAACTGTTGGCCATTATGGCCAAAAATCCTGCCATATTGATTATTTTCCAAGGGTTATCATCGGTATTGAAAAAGGTGCTTCACCAGCGCAGGATTTTGGCCCGGCAGTCTAAAGAGGCACAAAAGAAAACTAACGAGACGCATATTGCTATTGTCGCAGCAGTTAAAACCCGCGACCGGGAGCTCGCGCGTCAAGCTATGCATGATCACTTTGAAACATGGAACCAGCAGACGATGCGCAGCTTTCCCAAAGCTGAGGATTCAAGTCTTTTTGCCGAGTAAGTGCTACTACTTTGCAGCAAAGAGCCTAAACGGCTAGTTAAGCGTCAACCGTCTATGAATTGACTCAGGTAGCGAGCTAACATTCAGATTGCCCGCTACCTAAGCATCTCCACAATTTTAGCAGTGACTTATTTTAGCCCTTGAATCCGTCGATGGTTTTCCAAAGTCATTACCAACGCTTCAGCCGCTTCCTTGCCTTTGGCACGGAAATGGTCATAGAAAAAATCATGATGTGTGCTGTGTTCATGGAAATGATGCGGCGTCAGCACGACAGAAAGTATGGGAATTTCTGTGTCCAGTTGCACCTGCATCATGCCTTCAACCACTGCCTGAGCAACGAAGTCGTGGCGATAGATGCCTCCATCAATAACAAAGCCCGCACCCACAATGGCGCTGTAACGACCTGTTTTGGCTAGCAACTTAGCTTGAAGAGGCACTTCATAAGCCCCCGCAACTTGGAATATTTCTATTTGATCAGCGGAAAAGCCATGCTCACTGGCAAGTTGAGCAATAAATGCTTCTCTGGCTTGGGCAACAATATCGTGATGCCAAGACGCTTCGATAAAGGCAACGCGAGGGAATGAAGAAAGTTGGGTCTGATTCATGGTCATCCTAAGGGGATTGGTTACCAGAACCAGGGCATGAGGCATCCAATAGCACAGCACCCGCATGCGTTGGAACGCTACGGGTAATATCACTAGGAAACCTTCTCTTTTATCCGGACTATTACCGTCGGCTTCGGGATCTCACCGAATCTGCTGTCCTCAACCGTTAGGTGACACCTCTGGTTGAGCGCTCGTGGGCTTATCCGCATCAATAAAGATATGGCATCACCACCGGTGGGGACTTACACCCCGCCCTGAGAAAGTTCGCCATTACTGGCGGAAGACATTATACGCTGGCTGGCCGACAGATACAGATAGCATGACCAAAAAATTAAGATGATGGATGACGTCTTGAAAGGTGAGCTTAGCAACCAAAAGCATACCTCTTCGCCATCATTGAAGCCCAAACCACTGGTTAAGTGCTAGACTACTGGATGTCATTAGCAGGTTAATTATTGCGTCAATAGGGACAGATTTTAAGATTTAGGGAGTCGATGTGGAGGGCGTCGTGTTGAATGCAGGGAGCGCAAAAGCGCTGGCAATATCACTAACCGTTGGCGCCGTTGGCGGTACGCTGTTTCAACTGTCCGGTTTGCCCCTTGCATGGATGCTTGGCCCTCTTATTGCCAACCTAGTGGTCTCTTCACAAGGCGTGAAGGTCGAAGTGCCTGAGCCACTGCGTAACGTATTTCTAGCCGTCATGGGGTTGGTGTTGGGTAGCCAGGTGACGCCGCAGCTGGCTCATCGCGTACTGGATTGGCCGGTTTCTGCTGCTCTCTTGCTGCTGGGAGTAGCCGCCTCCACTGCCGTAGCCGCTGCCTGGTACCGGCGCTGTGGTTTCGACCCCGTCAGTGCCTGGTTTGGTGCCTCGCCCGGCGCGATGACGGCGATGATTCTGTTGGGCGAAAAGTGCGGTGGCGACCCCCAGCGTATTGCAGTCGCGCAGTCGCTGCGCATCATTTTAGTGATTCTTTTTTTGCCGCCGCTATTTTGGGCCTATGAGGGCGGAGGCGAGGGCATCGGCCCTGTTCATAGCAGTTTTGAACACGGCTGGATGCTTCTGATGATCCCGCTGCTGTTGCCGCTAGGACGCTGGCTGCGAATTCCCAGCCCTGCACTGCTGGCACCACTGCTAGCCGCTGCTCTATTATCCGGTGTTGATATTGCCAGTTTCGCTCTCCCAGAGTGGGGGATGAACCTGATGCTGTGGGTGCTGGGCAGTGCCATTGGTTCGCGCTTTAAGGGCATGACGCGAAAGCTTTTTGGCCGCTATTTATGGCAGTCTGGTGTGGCGACGCTGTTAGCGTTGCTGGTACTTGCACTATTTGCCGAGCTGATTCATCAACTGCTAGGGGTAGGGCGCGATGTGGCGCTGCTGGCGCTGGCGCCGGGGGGCATTGGCGAAATGGCTATTTTGGCCGTCGCGCTCAATATCGACCCGGTGTTTGTTGCCTTTCACCACCTGCTGCGCATGGTAACGCTGATGATCATCGCGCCTTTTTGGGCGCGTTGGCTGCTGCGCCACGCCACTTCTTAAATCTTAAACAATCAAACTGTTACATAAATAAGTTAACGTCTGTCACATCAATCTCAGACACACCAACGCCAGTCACGTAAGGAAGCCTCATGCTATCGCGTGTTTTACAGCCGCTATTTCGTTACTTCGAAACGCGGGTAAACCCTTATCCGGAAGGCGAGGTTAAAACGCCGCCTAAGGGCTTAATGCCGTTTATTGTGCACTTTTCCCGTCCGATGCTGCCGCTGTTGCTGCTAATGACGCTGTTCACGGCGCTGGTCTCGGCGGCTGAAGTGGTTTTCTTTAGCTACATGGGGCAACTGGTCGATTGGCTGGGCAACGTTGAACGTGCAGGCTTTTGGGCTGAAAACGGCCTGTGGCTTGCTGGTCTGGGGCTATTGCTGCTGATCGGTTTGCCGCTATTGGTGCTGATGCAGTCATTGGTCACCCATCAGAGTATTTTCGGTAACTACCCGATGATCGGCCGCTGGCTATCCCACCGCCATATGCTTAGCCAGAGCCTGGCATTTTATCAGGACGAATTTGCCGGGCGGGTGTCGCAAAAGGTGATGCAAACGGCGCTGGCGATCCGCGAGACCGTCACCAAGGTGATGGATCTATTGGTCTACGCCATCGTCTATTTCACTGGTGCGGCCTACCTGCTGGGCCGGGCGGATCTTTTGCTGCTGATCCCACTGGGCCTGTGGCTGGTGGGCTACCTGTCGATCATGCGCTACTTCGTACCGCGCCTGCGAGATGTCTCTATGGCGCAGGCAGACGCCCGTGCCCAAATGACCGGGCGCGTGGTGGACAGCTACAGCAATATCCAAACCATCAAGCTGTTTGCCGACACCGAGCGCGAGCAGCGCTACGCCAAAGATGCTATGGAAGGCTTTATGGTCACCGTTCACCGCCAGATGCGCTTGGTGACGATCATGAGCGTGGGTTTGACGCTGCTCAACACGGCGCTGTTGGTGGGTACTGCGGCCATGGCGATCAGCGCCTGGTACACGGAGGCGATTTCCCTAGGCGTTTTGGCGATTGCCATCGCGCTGGTTATGCGTATCCGCTTTATGTCTGACTGGATATTGTGGGAAGTCGCCGGGTTGTTTGAAAATATCGGCACGGTTCAAGATGGCATGAACACCATCGCTCAGAAGCCCACGATCAACGATGCGCCCAATGCTAAAGCGCTTCAGGTTCCCCATGGCGAAATTGTGTTTGATGCGCTGCGCTTTCAATACGCCCAGGCGAAAGGGGAGAGTAAAAACGTCTTTGATGGACTCAGCCTGACCATCAAGCCCGGCGAGAAAATCGGCCTGATCGGCCGTTCCGGGGCGGGCAAATCCACTCTGGCCAATCTGCTGCTGCGTTTTTATGACTTGCAAGGTGGGCAGATTTTGATTGATGGGCAAAACATTGCCGAGGTGACTCAAACCTCTTTGCGCCACCAGATTGGCATGGTCACCCAGGACACCTCACTGTTGCACCGCTCACTGCGTGACAACATCCGTTACGGCAGCCCCCACGCCAGTGACGAAGACGTTTGGAACGCGGTGTGCCGCGCCCATGCAGATACCTTTATCAATGATCTGGTCGACCCGAAAGGGCGTCGCGGCCTGGATGCCCATGTGGGCGAGCGCGGAGTGAAGCTTTCCGGTGGGCAGCGCCAGCGGATCGCGATCGCCCGGGTGCTGCTCAAAAATGCCCCGATTCTGGTTCTGGACGAGGCCACCTCGGCGCTGGACTCGGAAGTGGAGGCCGCCATTCAAGAGCAGCTGGATACGCTGATGGAAGGCAAAACGGTGATTGCCATCGCGCATCGGCTGTCGACCATTGCCATGCTCGATCGGTTAATTGTGGTGGATGAAGGGCGCATGGTGGAAAGTGGCACGCACCAGGAGCTGCTTGCACGCAACGGCATTTATGCCAGCCTTTGGCAGCGCCAGTCAGGTGGCTTCCTGGGCCTTGATATCGACGGCAACGGCCCCAACCAACAGTAGATACATAAATCAATGTACATATTCGAACTGTACATACTGAGGTAACGATGAAAGCGATCAAGCTGAATCAGCCCGGCGGTTTGGACAAGCTGGACGTTGTCGACATGGAAGCGCCTGGGGAGCCGGGCCCTGGTGAAATCCGAGTACGTCTACACGCCAGCTCTCTGAATTTTCACGACTACGCCGTGGTCGCTGGGATGATTCCCACCGACGATGGGCGTATTCCCATGTCAGACGGCGCAGGTGTTGTCGAAGCCGTGGGCGATGGTGTCAGTGAGTTCGCGGTGGGCGACCACGTGGTATCGACCTTCTTTCCCCACTGGTTGGAAGGCCCGGCGCGTGTCGGTGATTTTCGCACCACGCCAGGTGACGGCGTGGATGGCTACGCTCGTGAGCAGGTTGTACGCCCGGCTGAGTGGTTTACCCATCAGCCCAAGGGCTATAGCCATGCGGAATCCGCTACCTTAACCACCGCTGGCTTGACCGCTTGGCGGGCGCTGGTCGTCGATGGTGGCATTAAAGCGGGGGATAGCGTGCTGGTGATGGGCACGGGCGGGGTATCCATTTTTGCCCTGCAGTTTGCCCGATTAATGGGCGCGCGGGTAATTGCTACCTCATCATCTAACGAAAAGCTGGCGCGGCTGCGTGAGATGGGCGCCGAGCACACCATCAACTATAAAGAGACGCCTGATTGGGGTAAGCGCGTGAAAGAGCTGACCAACGGCGAAGGCGTTGATCATATCGTCGAAGTGGGCGGGCCAGGTACGCTGCCGCAATCCTTTGATGCGATCAAAATCGGTGGGCATATCGCTTTGATTGGTATCCTCACTGGGCGTGAGGGTGAAATACCGACGGCTAAATTAATGGCCAAGCAGGCGAGTTTGAAAGGCTTGATTGTGGGCAGTCGTCGCCACCAGATCGAGATGATTCGTGCGCTGGAAACATTCGATATGCACCCGATCATTGACCGCGAATTCCCGCTTGCCGAGATCGCCGACGCTTTCCGCCACCAGGAATCTGGCCAGCACTTCGGCAAGATCTGCCTGACGTTTTAAAACAGTTGGCTTACTTTCGAGGAAGTGAGTCATAGATAAATAGTTTGCACGCCTTGCGCACTTGCCGGGCGTGCAAGTGCAGACTAATCTGGCAAGCGGCTGTAGACCACGCCTTTTACTTCAAGCTCCAATATCTCATCGTAGGGCACCATCACGCCTTCAACGTCACCCGGTGTGCGATGGCTGTTCTTAATCTCGGTTTCAGGTATCACCTTTACGCCCATTAGCCCAACGTGCTGGATTCTGGCGCTAAAGCGATTGCCCTCATGCTCAATCAGTAGCCGCTCACCGGCAATACACTTCTCGAGCTTGGCGTGGAGTTCTGTTTCGCTAACGTGGACAACACTCATTGCTTTCTCCTTTAGCTTTTGCCATTGCTCTCGCAATAAAATAATAATCCGTTATGTGCGCTAACGACTGTCTATAAAGACTTTATTTTAGACCATAAGTTCGTCTATGAGGTTAGAAGCTGCGCGCACCGTGCTAAAGTGAACGCTTATTGCTAACCATAGGGACAAGGTCATGGGGGAGCATTCATCATCAGCCGACACGCCGCTGTGGGCGGTCGTCGAGCTCGATCAGTTTCGTACCCCTGAGCAGACCCAGGCAAGCCAATGGCGACGTTCGTTGCGTTCGGCTTCGACGTGGCTGGTAGGCAAAAACAGCGCTGAGCAGCAGGTAAAAGAAGAGCATGAACTGCGTGCGTTGCCCGAGGTTAAGCTAGCGCATTTAGTGCCGCCCATCGATTGGGCGCCCGCCGCAAGGGCTTTGGCGCAGCAGCTAAAAGGCCAGCAAGCGCCGGTTACGTTTTTTATTACCCCGCCGCACAGCGGCCATGTTTCTGTGGTGAGTCAGTGGGCGGAACAGCACCACTTTGCCTGTTTGCCGCCACCCACGCTCAGCGAGCTTGCCGAAGGCGACACTCAGTGGGTAGAGCGTTGTGCCAATCAACGCGAGTGGGCTGTTCCCGCATTAGAACGCTACTTTTTACGCCACACTCAGGGTATTCAGGGCGTACGTGAATTTCTTGAGCGCGCCTTAAGTGGCCGCTTGGGGCAGGGTGTGATTGGCTGTGACAGCTGGGCGTATGCCTACCTACAAGAAGTGGTCGGTATCGAGGGCGCGCCGGTATTTACCCTTCAAGCCATGGAGGGCGAACAGCTGTCGCAGTACTTTGCGAAGATTGCGACCCATGAGGGGCAGTCTCCGTTGGTCTACAGCACGCGAACCGGTAAGCCAGTATTGACTGAATCAGCAACCCAGCATGGCGACAAAGCCCCTAACAAAGAGCTACAGCGCTTAGCTGCTCACTGTCGTGGTCATATAGGTCTTGCTTGGCACTACTGGCGCGAGCGGCTGCGTGAGCCAACAGCAGACGATGAAGAGGCGCTGTGGCTGGTCGATGCCCTCGCCGAGGCAGAACTCTCCACAGATACCGGGGATATCGCCACGCTGGTGCTGCATGCGTTATTGGTTCATGGCGGTCTGGATGACCACTCCCTCGGGCAGGTGTTGCCGTTTTCACACCACGAGGCACTCAATGCCCGGTTAGCTTTGCAGCGCAAAGGGATTGTTTCAAGCAGCGAAGGGCGTTGGCAGATCACACCGTTAAGCTACGCAAGCGTTCGCCAGCTATTGGAATCGCGCAATTATCTGGTTGATCCCCTTTAAGTCGCCGCGCTAACAGCGACAGGCCTGCGGAGGGCACCCATGGACGAACAACAAAAGTACGCACGATTGTTTAACGATATTGATAGCCAAGCGATGATTACCCTTGGGGTGGTGCTGCTATCGACCATTGTGCTGATTATTGTCAGCCAGCGGGGGCTTAACTGGCTGGCCACTCGGTTACACGGGCAAGTGCGTTTCCGCATTTTTGCCTTGGTGCCTCTAACGCGCCTACTGATTTTGATTACTGCACTGGCCATCATCGTACCGATTATTATCGAGCCATCGCTACGTAATATGGTCACGTTGCTGGGAGCACTTGGCTTAGCCATTGGTTTTGCCATGAAGGATTACGTAAGCAGCTTGATTGCGGGTGTTGTTTCGGCGATTGAACTGCCTTATCGCCCAGGGGACTGGGTTAATATTGAAGGCACTTACGGCGAGGTTAAGCACGTCGGTTTGCGCACGGTAGATATTCAGACGCCCGACGATGATTTAGTCGCCGTGCCGCACTTAAAGTTGTGGGATCACGCCGTTTACAACGCTAATAATGGCGGTACCAGCCTGCAGTGCGTGGCGAGTTTTTACCTTCACCCCGAGCACGAAGCAGGCTGGGTACGTAAAGCGCTGCGCGATGTGGCGTTAACCAGCGCCTATCTGAAGTTCGATAAGCCAATTATTGTGGTGGCCGAAGAGAAACCCTGGGGCACCCACTACCGCATACGCGCTTACCCGGTGGATCCGCGCCAGCAGTTTTTGTTTATTACCGATCTAACTGTGCGCGGTAAAACAGTGCTGAGTGCCGCAGGCGTGCAGTCAGCGATGTTGCCACCGGATGCTGCCCTGGATGCACGCAACGCGGCAGAATCTTCTTACTAACAGGCCTTAGGCGTCTGTAGACTCGGGCAGCTCACCGCTGTGATAGACGTTTTGCACATCGTCCAGTTCGTTGAGCATGCCTAGGAATTTTTCGAACATCGCTACATCATCGCCTTCCACCGGGGTGGTGGTTTGCGGCAGGAACTGAATCTCGTCTGCCTCAAAGTCAATCTCACCGAAGGCATCTAATAATGCCTGTTTGGCTTTGGCGTAGTCGGTATGTGGGGCAAAAACGGTGATCCGCTCACCCTCTTGCTCAATATCGGTGACATCCACATCGGCTTCCATCAGCGCTTCAAGCACGGCTTCTTCATCGTTTCCGGCGAAGGAGAAGATAGCGCAGTGGTCAAACATATGGCTGACGCTACCGGGAGTGCCGATTTTACTCTTGGTTTTGGTGAAGCAGCCGCGCACATCGCCAAAGGTGCGGTTGGGGTTGTCGGTAAGGCAGTCGACAATCACCATCACATTGCCAGGGCCGAAGCCTTCATAGCGTGCAGGCGAGAAATCCTCGCCACCGGCACCGCTGGCTTTGTCGAGCGCTTTATCAATAACGTGAGAGGGCACCTGATCTTTTTTGGCCCGCTCCATTAAGCCGCGCAGCGCCAGATTGCCATTAGGGTCGGTGCCGCCCGCTTTAGCGCAAACGTAAATCTCGCGTCCATATTTGCTGTAGACCTTGGTCTTTGCATCGGCCGTTTTGGCCATGGATTCCTTACGGTTCTGAAAAGCCCTACCCATGTTGCCGTCCTATGTTTTCTAGACCTATGTTCTCTATATGCCCCGCGCAATGAGCGGCGGGGCGGATGTTTTCAAAAGAGCGAATAAATCGCATAGAGCAAAAGATTAAATTTTACCCAACAGCGTACCATGCTAACAGCGTTATTTAAGACGCTTACCGAAGTGTTGCTTGGCTTGGCGTATACTGGCCATCATTGCTCATATTTTGATTTTGACCCCTCAAGGAGGAAAAGACATGCCGTTAACACTCTGGCTATCGCTCGCCGCGATTTGTGCCATGGGCGCTATGTCGCCGGGGCCGAGCTTGGCACTGGTGCTGCGCCATACGTTAGGCGGCGGGCGTTTTACTGGAGTGACCGCGGCAGTTTTCCATGCCTTTGGTGTAGGCTTTTATGCGCTCCTTACCGTTTGGGGGCTAGGCGCGATAATCGCCGGTTTTCCGCTGCTGTTCCAGCTGATTACCTGGTTCGGCGCGGCTTATTTGGCGTGGCTAGGGGTTAAAGCGCTGCGTGCCGGGAAAGCCGGTGCCTTAGAGCCTAATGCGATTGTCACTAGCCGAGGGCAGGCGGCCAAAGAGGGCGTGCTGGTGGCATTAGGCAACCCGAAGCTGATTCTGTTTTTTGTTGCACTACTGAGCCAGTTTGTGACCCCGGAGATGAGTGGGGTAGCTAAAGCTATCATTGTGTTAACGGCGATGATTATTGATGGCGGCTGGTACGTGCTGGTGGCGGTGGTGCTTTCCCACTCGCAGATTCTGCCCTGGCTACAGCGGCGTGCCCATTGGATTAACCGCATCACGGGCGTACTGTTAATCGCGCTGGCGCTACGAGTGGTCGCCGGACCGCTGGTGTAAAAAGCATAGCCGTGGCATGGTGATACCCATGCCGTTTGGGGTTTTGTGGGGCTGATTGATGCAAATATACGACCAAGACTGCTATACCCACCAAGGGCTGCCGTTCAATTTACGTGCGCTACGCGGCCAAGTGCTGCTGGTGGTTAACGTTGCCAGCCAGTGTGGCTTTACCCCGCAGCTAAGCGAACTCGAAACCCTTTTTCAGCGCTACCGGGATCGTGGCTTCACTGTGCTCGGTTTCCCGTGTAATCAGTTTGGCCGCCAGTCGCCGGAAAGTGCTCAAGCGTTTTGCCAGTTTGGCGAGCAGCAGTTTGGAGTCAGTTTTCCGCTACTGGAAAAGGTCAATGTCAATGGGAGTGATGCCCATCCACTGTTTGTGCTGCTCAAGCGCGAGGCGCCTGGAGTCCTAGGCACACAGCTGATCAAATGGAATTTTACCAAGTTCCTGGTGGGCCGTGATGGCAAGGTGATAGCCCGATTTGGGCCGCGCTATCACGGGCGCCCGCTACGCCTGGCATTAGAAGAAGCCTTGGATCAAACATACCCATAGCCCCACAGGGCACTATCCCTCTATACCTGCTCGCCCCGCGCGACTGCTACACGATTCATGAGTGCGTTCCAGCGGTGACGCACCATCATGGTCGTTAAGCCTGAAAACAGCGCCCAGCTTTTGCGGCGCCAGCCCTTCAAGCGCATATTGTGATTGACCAACTGCTTCATCAGCTTATAGTCGTCAAATTGTCGCCACTCGCTGGCGATTGAAAGCTGATGGCGAGACATCACCGGTGCCATTTCCAGGCGAAACATCCATTCGAGCTCGTTAAGCGTCATATCATAACGCTCTATGACTTCGACCATACGCGCGTAATCGCGTTCGCTGGGTTCACGATCCAGCCACAGCGGGGCTAGCGCTAGCCATAGATCGCCGCGTTCATCTACTAGCTGCTGTGCATTCATGATCGCCTCGTGGGAAGTCGTTGCTGATATAAGTACTTTGGCAGCTATCGTGACGCGAATGCGCCCCGAGCTCAAGGGCGGGCAGGAGCTCAAGGATGGAGAGTCGCTCATGGGAGGACGATAGCTCAGGAGCGGACAGAGCGCACGGAGGCAGCTAGAATAGCCTCTATGAGTCATGACACTGCTATGCCACAAACTATGCCAAAAGCTATGGCAAAACGGTGTCGCTAGTTATGATGTTGCCAGTTACGATATTAAAAGCTAAATCAATCCGATAAAGAGGTTCTCTGTGATTATTAAACCCAAAGTACGCGGCTTTATTTGTACCACTACTCATCCCATCGGCTGCGAGCAGAACGTTCGCGAACAGATTGAAGCGACCCGTGCTCGCGGTTTGGATAAGCAGGCTGGCCCAAAAAAAGTACTCGTCATTGGGGCTTCAAGTGGCTATGGGTTGGCAGCCCGTATTACCGCAGCTTTTGGCTACGGCGCCGATACCCTGGGCGTTTTCTTTGAAAAGCCTGCCACCGATAAGAAACCCGGCACCGCAGGCTGGTACAACAGTGCCGCCTTCGATAAGTTTGCCAAGCAGGAAGGGCTGTACAGCAAATCGATTAACGGCGATGCGTTCTCCCATGAAGCGCGGGAAAAAGCCATTGAACTGATCAAGCAGGACATGGGCGAGATCGATCTGGTGGTGTACTCGCTGGCATCACCCGTTCGCAAGCTGCCTGATAGCGGCGAACTTAAGCGCTCGAGCCTAAAGCCAATTGGCGAAACCTACCGCGCCACTGCTATCGATACCAATAAAGACGCGATTATCGAAGCAGAAGTAGAGCCAGCCACCCAGCAGGAAATCGACGACACCATTACGGTAATGGGGGGCGAAGATTGGGAACTGTGGATGGAAGCGCTTGACCAAGCTGGTGTGCTGGCAAAAGGTGCGCGTAGCGTGGCGTTTAGCTATATCGGTACTGAAATCACTTGGCCGATCTACTGGCACGGTGCGCTGGGTAAAGCCAAGGAAGACCTTGACCGCGCTGCAGCGGCTATCGACGCCAAGCTGAAAGAGAGCGGTGGCGGTGCCAATGTGGCGGTACTCAAGTCGGTGGTCACCCAGGCGAGCGCGGCCATTCCGGTAATGCCGCTTTATATCGCCATGGTCTACCGCATCATGAAAGAGCAGGGTCTGCACGAAGGCACGATCGATCAATTGAACCGTCTATTCGGCGAGCAGCTCTACTCAGCCCAAGGCAAGCGCGGTGAAATGGTCACTGATGAGGTAGGGCGCCTGCGTTTGGATGACTGGGAACTGCGCGATGACGTTCAGCAAGCGTGTCAGGATCTTTGGCCTGAAGTGACGACTGAAAACTTATTCGAGATTACCGACTATGCTGGTTATAAGCACGAGTTCTTGAAGCTGTTTGGCTTTGAGCGTGACGATGTCGATTACGATGCCGACGTCAATCCAGAGGTTACGTTTGATGTCGTGAATCTGTAAGCCATTCACAGAGGCGGTAGCGCCGCCCAATTCGACCGGAACGCTGGAGGTGTTTATGGACACTAGGGAAAGCAAAACCCCGGAAGAAGAGAAGCAGCATATTATCAATGAGCGGATACCTGAGGATTATGAAACCTCAAAACCTCATCTACAGCCTGAAGCCAAGAAGCGGCCAGGCGGGCTGTATAAGCTACTCCCGATAGTGGTGATCATTGTCGGCGTGATTGTGGTTAGTATCGTCGTGTTAGGCATTATTAACCGCGGTAATTAGTACTTAACCATTCTCTCTTTTTTGCCGGGCCTTGCGCCCGGCAATTTGCATTCATGCGTCACGTTTTTGTTGCAGTGGTCATAACGCTGCCATCCTCTACGCAATTGGGTAAGATGATCGTTTATCTATGTCGATGGCGGTCTTTCATGCATCTTTTCATGCAACTCAATCAGTTATCATGCAGCCCAACCCGTTAGCCTCACAGGCAGCGCTACCGCGTCGGCGGGTGGCCTTTTTGCTGCTGCCAGGTTTTTCGTTATTGACCCACGCCAGCGCACTGGAACCGCTACAAATGGCTAACCAGCTGAGTGGGCAGATGCTTTACCACACCGTCACATTAAGTCTCAATGACGAGCCCGTGCGCAGTGGTGCTCAGCTTTCGCTCATTGCTCAGCACGCACTAAGTACCGCATTAGGCCCGCTTGACCTGCTGTTGATATGCGCACCAACACCGCTGCCCTATACGCTTCCTGCAAAGTTGAATGAGTGGCTCCGTGGGCACCAGGGGCGTGGTGTGGCACTGGGTGGGTTGGCAGGGGGCACTGAAGTGTTGGCACGCTGTGGGTTGCTTGAAGGCTATCGTGCGACGCTGCCCTGGCAGCGTTTTGAGGCCTTTGCTCAAGCCTATCCGCAAGTGACGCTTTCTCAACAGCTGTTTGAAATTGATCGCGACAGGCTGACCTGCGCGGGGGGAACCGCGGCCATGGATTTGATGCTCACGCTGATTGGCCAGCATCACGGTGCGCGCTTGGCGGAGCAGGTGTCTGAGCAGTTTGTCTGCGACCGCATCCGCTTGGCAGATGAGCGCCAGCACGTGCCGCTGCGTAGCCGCCTGGGGCATGCGCCGCAAAGTCTGGTGGAGGCTGTCACGCTTATGGAAGCCAATATTGAGGAGCCGCTCTCGACCCTGGAACTGGCCGAACATCTGGGTATCTCTCGGCGTCAGTTGGAGCGGCTATTTAAGAAGTATCTGCAGGCGGTCCCTAGTCGCTACTACCTGGATTTACGCTTACAAGAGGCGCGCAAACAGCTTCGCGATAGTGACCGGCCGGTAGGCGATATTGCGTTTGCCACGGGATTTTCCTCAGGCGCGCACTTTTCTACCGCCTACCGTCACCATTTCGGCATGACGCCGAGAGAAGAGCGCCTGGGTTAGAAAGATTCAGGTTAATGTATCCACAATGCCACCTTCCACACGCAGTGCCGCCCCGCTGGTTGCACTGGCTTGGGGAGAAGCGGCGTAGACGCTCATACTCGCGACTTCTTCGGGTGTTGCTAAGCGCTGGATAATTGAAGAGGGGCGGTTCTCTTTAACAAAGCGTTCTTCCATCTCTTGCTGAGAGATGCCCTCTTTTTCCGCCATTTCCCCCATCATCTTGATCACGCCTTCTGAACGGGTCGGCCCAGGTAGAATGGCATTCACGGTGACCTGGGTGCCGCTGAGCACTTTGGCCAGCCCGCGAGAGACGGAGAGCAGCGCCGATTTGGTCATGCCGTAATGCACCATTTCACTAGGGATGTTGATCCCCGACTCGCTGGAGATAAACTGTATGCGGCCCCAGTCGCGCTCGCGCATGCCCTGGGCGTAGTGACGGGAAAGCCTCACCGCGCTCATGATATTAATATCGAAAAATTGCTGCCACGTAGCGTCATCTACATCGAAAAAGTCCTGCGGGGCGAAAATGCCTACGTTATTGATCAGGATATCCGCGCTGGGCTGCTGTTTAATAAGCGTTTGGCAACCTTCAGCGGTGCCGAGATCAGCCGCCACGCCTTCTACCTTGGCATTGGGAGTGTCTTTTTTAAGTGCGCTGATGGCACCATCAACACGTGCTTGGGTACGCCCTGTTATAACCACGTCAGCGCCTGCCTTGGCGAGCCCTTGAGCAATTGCAAAACCGATGCCCGCTGTAGAACCCGTGATAATGGCGTGTTTGCCGCTTAGATCAATCTGCATATGCTGGTCTCCTCTCATCCTGAGTGTCGGTGCTCATCACTATGCAACGCAGCTCAGCGAATAACCGCATAGCTTGCTAATAAGTATGGGGCTCTTTTAGAGTTCTTCAAGGCGGTTCAGTGATACGCCGAGACGCCGCTATTCATAATTTGCCGTCCCATTGCTGAAAGCGCTTGGACTCTTTACCACCTTATACTGTTGTTACTACTTTCCTCCACTGGAGCTAGCGACCCATGAGCCATACCCCAAGCCGTCAAGATTACGACCACTACATGACGCCCAACTACTCACCACAGCAGGTCATTCCCGTGCGTGGTGAAGGTAGCCGCTTGTGGGATCAACAGGGCCGTGAATATATCGACTTTGCCGGGGGGATCGCGGTTAACTCCCTTGGTCATTGCCATCCAGTACTGGTCAATGCGCTCAAAGAGCAGGGCGAGAAGCTGTGGCACCTTTCCAACGTATATACCAACGAGCCAGCGCTGAACTTGGCCAAGACGCTGGTCGAGCGCACCTTCGCCGATAAGGTGTTCTTATGCTCCTCCGGCGGTGAAGCCAACGAAGCTGCGCTTAAGCTGGCACGCCGCTGGGCGGTGGATAATCACGGTGAGCAGAAAGATAAAATCATCTCGTTCTACCAATCTTTTCATGGCCGCACCTTCTTTACCGTCAGCGTGGGTGGCCAGCCCAAATACTCCCAGGGCTTTGGGCCGGTGCCGGGCGGAATTCTGCACGCTAATTACAATGACCTGGATAGCGTTCGCAAGCTGGTTGGCGACGACACCTGCGCAATTATGGTTGAACCCATGCAGGGCGAGGGCGGTATCGTGCCCGGCACGCAAGAATTCCTCCAAGGGCTGCGCGATCTCTGCGACGAGCACAATGCGCTATTGATTTTTGACGAAGTGCAAACCGGCGTTGGTCGTAGCGGAGAACTCTACGCTTATAAGAACTACGGCATTACGCCGGATATTCTTACCAGTGCCAAATCCTTGGGCGGCGGTTTCCCCATTGGCGCCATGCTGGCTATCGACTCGGTGGCTAAATCGCTGGTTGTTGGCACCCACGGTTCTACTTACGGCGGCAATGCGCTGGCATCTGCCGTTGCCTTGGCGGCGGTGGAGCTTATCGATACGCCCGAGGTGCTCGAAGGCGTTAAGCATCGCCACGATCTGTTCCGCGAGCATTTAGAAACTATCAACCGCAAGCATGGCGTGTTTAAAGAGATTCGCGGTATGGGCTTATTAATAGGTGCCCAGATGTCGGATGCCTATGAAGGGCGTGCCAAAGACATACTACCGCTGGCGATTGAAGAGGGCTTGATGGCGCTGATCGCCGGGCCGAACGTACTGCGCATGGCGCCTTCTCTGGTCATTCCTGAAGCGGATATCGCCGAGGGCATGGCCCGCTTAGAGCGCGCGATTGAGCGATTAGTTGCGGCAGCATGAGTGAACAGCAGGCTGCGTCAATCGTGTTAACTGAAGGGGAGGCATCGAGGATGCTGGTAGTTCGACCCGTTAAAGCGTCTGATCTCACGGCGCTTGAGCAATTAGCCGAGCATGCAGTACCTAAGCTTACTAACTTGCCTGCTAACCGTGAGCGACTTCAGGAGCGCATTGCGCGCTCTCAAGACGCCTTTAATGGTGACGTCGAGTTTCCAGAAAACGAGCACTATACGTTTGTTCTCGCCGATGACACACGCGAGGAAGTGCTCGGTACCGCCACCATACGTGCCCAGGCGGGTGCCAATGAGGCCTACTACACCTACCGCCAGGAAACGCTGATTCACGCCTCCCAGCAGTTGAACGTACGTCGTGAAGTGCAGACGCTAGCGCTCTCCCATGAAGTTTCTGACGCTACCCTGCTGTGCGCCTTTTCGCTTAACCCGCGTTATAAAGGCACCAGCGCGGAGAGCCTGCTGCGCCGGGCGCGGTTGATGTTTATCGCCCAATACCCAGAGCGGTTTTCGCGTATTCTGGCGGTGGCGTTTCCCGGCTACTTGGATACGCGCAGTGAATCGCCGTTCTGGGAAAGCGTGGGGCGGCACTTTTTCGCCCGCAGTTTCCAGGATATTAACCACATTGCCGGGGTGCGCTCGAAAAGCTTTATCGCCGAAGTAATGCCCCAGTTCCCGCTCTATTTGCCGCTGCTAACACCCCAGGCGCGGGCGGCGATAGGTCGTGAGCACCCTGCTCATGAAGAGGCGTTGGAGGAGATGCTGGCGGAGGGCTTCGTGCGTTCGCGCCATGTGGATATTTTCGACGCCGGACCGATTGTCAAAGCCGAGCGCGAGCGGTTGGAAACCTTCCGCAGTGCTGCCTGGCACCCGGTGCGCATTCGCCCTGAACACGCTTTGCCGGATGCTGAACCCGCGCTGGTTGCCAATCAAAAGCTGGGCGAGTTTCGCTGCATCGTCGCCCGCTACGCGCTGTCACCCACGGGCCAGTTGATGCTCTCAGCGGAGCATGCTGAGCGGCTGGGTGTCACGGAAGGGCGAGCGGTGCTTGCTGCGCCGCTGACGCTACCCACCGTGGTAGACGCGCTCGATGAAGGAGAAATGTAATGCGCATTCGACCCATTGCCCGTGATGATCTGGATGGGCTTCAGGCGCTTGCGCAGCAGGCGGGCGTTGGCTTTACCTCGCTGCCGGATAATCGCGAGTTTCTAGCCGGTAAGATTGAAGCGGCTGCCAGTGCCTTTGAAGAGCGCACTCCGGTGGATGATCGGCTTTATTTCTTTGTGCTAGAGGATGAAGTAAGCGGCGAGTTGGCGGGCTGCTGCGCCATTGAGGGGCAGGTGGGGCGCGAGGTGCCGTTCTATAACTATCGGCTGGGAACCCTTGCGCACTCATCCATTCAGCTGGATCTTCACCGCACTATCGACACGCTGTTTTTAAGCTCCGACCACACCGGCGATGCCGAAGTATGCTCGCTGTTTCTGCGTCCTGAGTATCGCGGCGAAGCCAACAAACATTTGCGCAATGGCGCGCTGCTCTCCAAAGCGCGCTGGCTGTTTATTGCCCAGTTTCGTGATCGCTTTCCCGATAAAGTGCTGGCGGAGATGCGTGGGGTGTTTGATGAGCACAATACCAGCCCCTTTTGGGAGAGCCTGGGCAAGCACTTCTTTCCCATGGATTTCAGCGAAGCGGATCGCTTAACCGGCCTGGGGCAGAAGAGCTTTATTGGCGAGCTGATGCCCAAGTTCCCCATTTACACCACCTTTATGGCCGAAGAGGCGCGGGCTTGTATTGGTCAGGTGCATCGCCACACCCGACCGGCGCTGGAGATGCTTAAGAAAGAGGGGCTGCGCTGGGAAGGCTATATCGATATTTTCGACGGTGGCCCGACGGTGGAAGCTTACATTGACGATGTGCGCGCCATCCGTAACTCACGGCTCTGCCAAGTGGAAGTATCCAATAGCGCAGCAGAAGAGAGTGTCAGCCGCTGGCTGGCCGCCACCACCCAGATGCTGCACTTTACCGCCAGTTGGGTAGGCCGCGCGCCTGCTGATGACAACACCATCGTGCTTAGCGAACAAGAAGCGAAGCGCTTAGGCGTTGCCACCGGCGATACCCTACGGCTACTCGAGACCTAGGCGACGTTTACAGGAGAGTTTTATGCACGCCCAACAGCAGCAACTGATCAATGGCGCCTGGGTCGCAGGCGACGCCGAGCCGTTGAGCAAGCACGATCCCGTTTCCGGACAGCCGTTATGGCAAGCAGCGACGGCCAGTACTAAGCAGGTCGCAGCCGCTGTAGAGGCCGCCCGCGGTGCCTTCCCCGGCTGGGCGCGCACACCTTTTGCCGAGCGCCAGGCGCTTGTCGAGCGATTTGCCGAGGTGCTAAAAACACGTGGTGAAGACCTGGCCGTGGCGATTGCTTCAGAGACCGGTAAGCCGATCTGGGAGGCGCGTACCGAAGCGGGTGCCATGGTGGGTAAGGTGGCGCTGTCGGTTAAGGCGTATAACGAGCGCACCGGGGAACGGGCAAAAGTGGTGGGCAGTGCAAATGCGGTGCTGCGCCATCGTCCTCATGGTGTGATGGCGGTGTTTGGCCCTTACAACTTCCCTGGCCACCTGCCCAACGGCCATATGGTGCCTGCGCTATTGGCGGGTAACTGTGTGGTCTTCAAGCCCAGCGACCAAACCCCGCTTACTGCGGATTTGACCCTACAGTGCTGGCTAGAGGCCGGGCTTCCGGCAGGCGTCATTAACCTGGTGCAGGGCGGTGTGCCGGTAGGCCAGGCACTGGCAGGTAACCCGGATATTGATGGCCTGCTGTTTACCGGTAGCGCCAAAGTGGGCGGTATGCTGCACCAGCAGTTTGCCGGACAACTGGATAAAATTCTGGCGCTGGAACTAGGCGGCAATAACCCCCTGGTAGTGAAGGATATCGACGACGAGCGTGCCGCGGTATTGACCATTCTGCAGTCGGCGTACCTCTCCGGCGGCCAGCGCTGCACCTGCGCGCGGCGTTTAATGGTGCCTGAGGGCGCAGTAGGCGATCGATTGATCGATGCGCTTTCTGAGGCGATCGCCAAGTTACACGTGGCGGGCCAGTTCGAAGAAAATCCTGCGCCGTTCTATGGCGGTTTGGTCAGCGTAGCGGCGGCGGACGGCCTGCTCAAGGCCCAAGAGGAGCTGGAGGCCATGGGCGGTACGGTGATCAATCGTATGAAGCGCCAGAAAGAGAACACCAGCCTGTTAAGTCCCGCGCTAATTGATGTGACCGGTCTTGACGTGCCGGACGAGGAGCACTTCGGCCCGCTGCTGAAAATCCACCGCTATCGCGATTGGGATGAAGCGCTACAGCTTGCCAATAACACCCGCTACGGGCTCTCCGCCGGTTTAATTGGCGGTGATCGAGCCGATTGGGATGACTTCTTGCTGCGTATTCGTGCCGGAATCGTCAACTGGAACCGCCAAACCACCGGTGCATCCGGCGATGCACCTTTTGGTGGTGTGGGTGACAGCGGCAACCACCGTCCCAGCGCGTTTTACGCGGCGGACTACTGCGCCTACCCAGTCGCCTCCATGGAAGCTGGCAGCCTGGAGATGCCCGAGACCCTGCCGCCGGGAGTGAGCCTGTGAGTGCCGCCGACATCAGCAGCGTTAGGGAAGTCAATTTTGACGGCCTAGTCGGCCCAACCCATAACTACTCTGGGTTGGCCGTGGGCAATGTCGCGTCCATGAGTCACGGCGGCTTAGTCTCCAATCCCAAGGAGGGCGCGCTGCAGGGGCTGCTTAAGATGAAGTCGCTGATGGACGCGGGCTATGCCCAGGGCGTTCTGCCACCCCAACAGCGCCCCGATATTGGCGCACTGCGCGATTTAGGTTTTAGCGGTAGTAATGGTGAGGTGCTGGCTCGTGCTTCTAAAGAAGCGCCGCAACTGCTTCGGGCGGTGTGCTCGGCTTCGAGTATGTGGACGGCTAACGCGGGCACTATTACCCCCAGCATTGATGCACCCGATAGTCGGGTACACTTCACACCAGCGAACCTACAGTCCAGCTTTCACCGCTACCTGGAGCCACAAACCACGGGATGTGTGCTGAAAGCGATCTTCCGTGACGAACAGCACTTCTGCCACCACCCGGTGCTGCCCGCTACTCCAGCCTTTTCCGATGAGGGTGCGGCCAATCACACCCGTCTATGCGGTGAGCACGGCGAACCCGGTGTTCACCTATTTGTATATGGCCGTCAGGCGTTTGGTGACGTGCGTAGCGGTGAGCGAGAACCCAAGCACTATCCGGCCAGGCAAACCCTGGAAGCCAGTCAGGCGGTGGCCCGCCAACATGGGTTAACAGAGGCGCAAACGGTATTTGCCCAGCAGCACCCGGACGCCATCGACGCGGGCGTCTTCCATAATGACGTCATTGCTGTGGGCAACGGCCCCGTGCTGCTCTACCACGAAATGGCCTTTCTGGATGAAGAAGGCACGCTCGATGAGCTGCGCACCAAAATGGCCAGCCCGCTGATTCCCGTGCGCGTGCCCTTGGAAGCGGTAAGCATGGAGGATGCGGTAGCCTCGTATCTATTTAATTCGCAGTTGCTCTCCAACCCGGATGGCACCATGACGCTGGTAGTGCCCGGCGAATGCCAGGAGCGCGAGGCGGTATGGCGCACCATTCAGGATTATCTGCTGGCGGGCAATAATCCGATCAGTGAAGTGGTCGTTAAAGACGTCAAACAAAGCATGCGCAACGGCGGCGGCCCGGCTTGCCTGCGCCTGCGCGTGGTGCTAACGGAGGCCGAACGTGCAGCGCTCTCTGGCCGCGTGCTGCTCACCAATGCGCTGTACACTGACCTGACCGCGTGGGTGGAGCGCCACTATCGCGTTCGCCTCGCCCCGGACGATTTGGCCGATCCACAGCTGGCGGAAGAGTCGCTTGCAGCACTGGATGAACTCACTCAACTGCTGAAAATCGGCCCGGTTTATCCCTTTCAACTGGGGTAGGGTGTGATGTAGTGAGGGAAAATAATAAACGCCATGGCAGTGCCTTGGCGTTTGGGTTTAAAGTTTGCAGCGAAAGCTTAGCCGTCGCTTTGCCCGGCGTATGCGATTAGGAGGGAGCAGTGCGACAATATATGCTGGCCTTGGTGATAGGAGTATTTTTAATAATGTCGACAGGCACTAATGCGAACGGCTTGGATTTCGAAGCGTTAGTGTCTGAGCAAGGCGCAGCAGGCCCACTGCCAGCACTTCAGCCGTTTGAAGCAAGGGATGGCACCACACTTTCATATCGGCATTATCCAAGTGAATCCGACACGGCGCTGGTGCTTGTGCACGGCTCAGGGACCGACAGTCGATATCTGGCAACCTTTGCTCGCGGATTGGCAGCTTCAGGCGCCGCCGCTGTTTACACCCCGGATATTCGAGGGCATGGGCCATCTCCCGTTCGGCGCGGCGATATCGACTATATCAAGCAGCTTGAGGATGATCTTGCCGATCTTATTGCCCACATCGAAGTGGTCAATCCTCAATTAACGCGTATCGTCGTCGGTGGGCATTCGTCAGGTGGCGGGTTAGCAATACGTTTTGCTGGTGGCACGCATGGGCACCGTGCCAACGCCTATCTGCTGCTAGCGCCTTACCTAGGATACGACGCACCTACTGTTCGGAAAAGCTCGGGCGGGTGGGCAGACCCCAAAGTGACCAGGATCATTGCTATATCCATTTTGAATGAACTCGGTATTACCCACTTCAATAAGCTACCGGTGCTGCACTTTAATTTGCCGCCCGAATACCGCCAGGGCTCAGAAACGCTAGCGTATTCGTACCGGCTTATGAAGGGCTTTGCTCCCGCCAATTGGCAGAACGATCTCAGTTCTATGGCGGCTCCAGTCCTTCTTATTACTGGATCTGATGACGAAGCATTTTTTGCGGAGCGCTTCGAGCCCACTTTGCGGCCCATCGTTCCACACGCTGATATCGTCACGGTGCCTAATGCATCGCATCTGAGCCTTGTTGTGAACAAAGAGGGCATCAAGACAGCTTACCATTGGCTTCAAGCGTTATAAGAGCGAAAACCTCATGTGTATGGGATGGTGGAAACACTTATGGTTCTCACACCTAGCACTAGGATTACGTCAATATGCCCTTAATCGACATCCGTGCTGCACTCGAAACTGATGTTCCGGACATTCAATCCTGCGCACGACTGGCCTATTCAAAGTATATCAGTCGCATTGGTCGTGAACCCGCGCCCATGCATGCAGACTTCGCAAGCCTAATCGACTACGGCTACATAGATGTTGCCATCCTTGATTCACATTTTGTGGGCTATGTTGTGTTCTACCCCGAAGGCGATCATTTTCACCTCGAAAACGTTGCCATACTACCCGAGTATGGTGGCCTCGGCATTGGGAAGCGATTGATCGATCACGTGGAATGTTCAGCCGAGGAAAAGGGGTACGAAGCCGTGGAACTTTATACGAATGAAGCCATGATAGAAAATCTCGCCATGTACCCCAAACTGGGATACGTCAGGGTCGAGTGTCGGCATGAAGCGGGGTTTAATCGAGTGTATTTCCGAAAGCAGCTAAAGTTAAATGGCTGACAAGAAGAGCTTTCCTAGTTGGGTCGATTCAGTGAACGCGTCACTCTTGAGTTCATCACCGTATTGGAGATTGGTGATTTGAGAAAAGTATTAATGAGCGCCTGTCTCTTGGGTAAAAAGGTTCGCTATGATGGTGGCGCCCTTTCCGTGGATGATCAGATCGTTGAGCAGTGGCGTTCTGAAGGCCGAATCGTTTCTGTTTGCCCCGAAGTTGAGGCGGGGATGAGTATTCCCAGGCCGCCCGCGGAGATTTTCAAGGGCAGTGGTAAGGGCGTTTTAAACGGTGGGGTCGATGTTATCGAAAACGATGGAGGCAAGGTGACCAATGAATTTTTAGCAGGTGCCTCTATCGCTTTGAACCTGTGCCGTAAATTCGCTATCGATATCGCAGTGCTTGCTGAGTTCAGTCCTTCATGCGGAAGCACCGCTATTTATGACGGCAGTTTCTCTGGTAAAAAAGTACCGGGTATGGGAGTAACAGCCGCATTGCTTCGGGAACATGGTGTGCACGTGTTTAGTCAGTATGAAATAGCCCAAGCTAACACTGCACTTCTTGCTACAAGTTCGTGAAAGCAGCACTAGGATATCGAGATATGACGCCTATTATTCGGTCTACTAACGACAAGGCGTTCGCGGAAAAATTAATTCGCCAAAATATGTCTGCTTACTACGAACAGTTGGATATGCGCTGGAATACAGCCCTGTTTGATAAACAATGGGATGAGTTAGACAGTTACGAATTAGTTATTAACGCTAGCCCAGTAGGGTTGTTATGCATAAATCACGATGAAGCCGCTTACTATATTCGAGAGCTACAAATTGATCAGAAGTGGCAGCGCCAAGGCTTAGGTACAGCGGCAATCCGCCACACGAAGGAAATCGCCCAACAGTCGGGCATCCGCTTACTTCGGCTGCGTGTGTTTTGTATCAACCCAGCAATAGCGCTATACGAGCGTATGGGGTTTCGCGTGCGTAAAACCGAGGGCGGGATTCACTATATGGAGAAAAGGATTGATTAGCTGCTCAAACTGAATCGTGTTGTACTCCCTGATGCCTTACTCCTTTACTGTCGCAATGATGTCTGTCATATCGTTCACTTCTAAACCATCCTCCCGTATTAGTTTCGTTTCAACACGCAGTCCATCCCTCGTTTGTAGCTGAAGGCGAAGCGGTGTATTGCCAGGTTCTAAGTGCTCTCCGCCCCACTCGCGAAGGGCGATAACCACGGGTAAGAGTGCGTGGCCTTTCGCTGTTAGCGCATAGCCTTTGCGGGCTCGTTGTCCTGAATCACGGTATTGATAGCGCTCTAAAATACCTTCTTGAACCAATCTGGCAAGCCGGTTGGACAAAACTGAGCGAGTAATACCCAGGTCTTCTCTGATTTGGTCGAAGCGCTCAGCACCACATATCACTTCTCGCAGAATCAGCAGCGACCACATATCTCCCACAGCCCGGATCGCCTTGGCAAGCGAGCATTCTGAGACGGGAACACATGTGTGGGAAGTGTGTGTTTCGGTGTGGTTTTTCATATCCCAATGATAGCAAAGTTTGAAAACAGAACTAAGCGCGACTAACCTGAGTCTTTATTAAAGATTCAGGTGGCCGATATGACACAATCTGACTTTCTCCACGAGCGCGATCCTACAGCGCTCACAACTGACCTTCGTACACTCGCTGCGCTGGCCTTGGTACCGGCAATCGGCCTAGGTATCGCACGATTTTCCTACGCATTACTTCTGCCCTCTATGAGCTCAAGTCTTGGGTGGAGCTATGCCGATGCAGGCTGGATGACCTCGGTAAACGCGGCAGGGTATCTTATTGCCGCGCTGATTTCGGCCCGTTTTATTGGAGTTGTTGGGGCCAACCGAGTCATGCGTACGGGGATCTTCGCATGCGTGATCGCTTTGATCATGATGGGGGTATTTCGCCACACTGCATTACTCAACATCTCCTGGTTTTTGGCTGGACTAGGCGGCGCTAGTGCGTTTATTGCTGGTGGGGTTATCGCCGCCCAGGTATCCCAACGCCATCCGGCACGAGCGTCGTTTTTACTCGGCATCTTCTATGCGGGGCCAGGTTTAGGCATTGTGCTTTCGGGGGTTGGCGTTCCCTGGGTTCTGAGCCAGTGGGGCGCGACGGCATGGCCTACTGCTTGGTTAGCATTGGCGGCCATATCAGTGGTGCTCGCACTCGGCGTCGTATGGGGTGTTCGCGTCATGCCACAAAGCCGAGTTCAGGCACATGCATTGGCACCATTAGCTTCTATGCAGTGGATGCTGGTTGGCTATGGCTTTTTCGGGGCAGGCTATATTACTTACATGACGTTCATGATCGCCTGGATACAGTCCCACGGTGAGAGTGCCGCGTTTCAATCGCTATTCTGGGTCGTGCTGGGCTTGGCTGTGACTGTCTTCCCTTGGCTTTGGGCTGGTGTGCTGCAAAATCAGCGCCACGGCCATGCATTTGCGATTCTTAATGGATTGACCCTGATTGGTGCTGCATTGCCGCTTATATCAAGTGCTTGGCCTGTTTTACTGGCGTCGTCTGCGGTTTTCGGTTGTGCCTTTTTTGGTGTCGTGGCGTCTACGACGGCCTTCGTGCGGAGAAATTGCCATGCTTCGTCATTGGCGTCGGGTATTGGTGCGATGACGGTCGCGTTTAGTATTGGTCAGACATTGGGGCCAACGCTAAGTGGTTGGTTGAACGATCTAGCCGGGGGGCTGACGGTAGGATTATTAACGTCAGCTGTCTTTTTAATCGCCGCAGCGCTAATAGGTTTATTGCAAAAAGATTTCGGAGCAGCAGGTCATAGAGAAAGCGCGGATACTGATTAGGGCTTGTTGATGTTTCCGCGCACCACGATGAAACGTCAACAAGCCCTAAATGAGTTATGTATTCCACCTAGCTGCAGAAGGCGAGTTTCGAGTGTCAGTGGCTTACTATGTGTCAAAAGTTTCTGGATCGGGCGGCGCTTTGATAGAAGAATTCTTTGGCGGGGTGGTTGCCGAATTTTCGGTTTAATACCCTACGGTAAAGGCTTTCTGAATATGTTGAGGGGTCTCTGCTTCATCAAGCATCGCTACCGCGAAATCCTCCATTGAAATGCGAGATTCTCCGTTATTGTCCACGACGAGGGTATCGGTGCCAAGACGATATCGTCCCGTACGCTCTCCAGGCATGAGCATGGCGGCAGGGGAGAAGTAAGTCCACGCTGTGCTGGTTTCACCCAAGCAGAGTTCATACTGAGCTTGGCATGCCTTGGCAATTTCTAGCGCAGAGGCAGGAAGGAAATCGGGGGCTGTTAAGACCGTATCACCGGCGCGCCCGGGGATTAGCAATCGTGCGGCTCCGCCTACCAAGAGCACTCGCTGACTCGGGAGGGCACTCGCCATTAGAGAACGGGTTAGCGCTACCAACGTCGCTTCTTTTCCATCGGGTGGGCGAACGGCGCTGATCAGCACGTCTTGTCCTTGAATAACATGAGCTAGCTGGTGTGAGTCCGCTATATCCGCGACACAGCGGCTGGCTTCAGCGGGCAGTTTGTTAAGCTGACTCTCTGTTCTCACCACGCCGGTTACGTTATGACCACGTGCTAATGCTTCATTCATAATGCGTTTGCCAACGTCGCCAGCGGCACCAAATATTGCAATTTTCATGATATATCTCTCTTGGGTTCATTAGTTAAGTTGTTTGGCTTTGCCAATGTTGAGCAGGGTAATTCCGGCTCCAATTAATAGGGTGCCAAGCAGTAAGCCTTCGGGAGCGGTTTCTCCTTGCAGTAATATGGCGACCGGAACGCCCACCACGGCGCCGACGGAACCCAATAGGCTCAGAAACACCGGGCCGCCGCTTTTCTGTAGCAGGAAGAGCAGTAAGAACTGGCCTGCGAAGACCATCGCCTGGAGTGCAATCAGCAAGAATGGCAGGGGACGTTCTGTCGGAACGTTCAGTGAGAAGCCAGGCAGAAACCCCACGCTGAGGAGAATGATGGCCGCTGCGATAAGCATCCCCGGCGCCAACGCATCGCTGGATACGCCTTCTGGCCAGCGTAAGGTTCGGTAGATGTTGCCGATAGCCAGCAGAACGGGACCAATTAAAGCGAGGAGAATCCAGAGGTAATTGGCATCCGGCGCCGAAAGCTTATGGAAGGCCAGGGTGACGGCCCCCGCGAGGGCTGATATAACCCCCGCCGCACGCAACACCTGAAACCGCTCCATTTTTAACGCTAATGCGCCGATGTAGGTGAGTAGCGGTGGCAGAGTGATGATTAATGCCACGAACCCCGCACCCACATGGGGGATAGCTGAGAAAAAAAGCAGGTTGGCACCCGCTACGCCCAGCAGACCTGAAATAGCGTAATACTCAACGGTGCGAACGTTAACCGGCGGCAGATTGCCGCGGAAGGCCGCGAGAACCAATAGAATAAGCGCCGCTCCTGAAATTGACCAAAACAGAAAAGCGAGCGCCGGTAGCTGAATGTCACCGGCAAGTTTTGCCAAATTAGTCGATAGACCCAGCAAGGCGCCGCCGGATAACAGATACACCAGTGGGGCAAGCCAAGCTCTTTTGCGTGAGTGTGTGCGGGTAGTGCTTAATGATGTCATTCGCGTAGTTCTCATTGGTACCGTTTCGAAGTGTCTTGATGTCAAGATATGTGTGATTAATCTTGACGTCAAGATAATTAAGCGCAAAATACGCTCATGGATCATGTAGACAACATTCTCAAACAGTGGCGGCAGGAGCGGCCTGACCTCGATGTAGCGCCGATGGCTACCATCGGGCGGGTCAAACGGCTGAATCACACCTTAATGCGCGCAATGGAGAAGACCTGGGCGAAATACGGTCTGACTGACGCGAGCTTTGACGTTCTGGCAACTCTTCGCCGTGAGGGGGCGCCCTACGCGCTATCACCGGGGGATTTGATGGCATCCACCATGGTGACTTCAGGCACCATGACTCACCGCATCAATCAACTGGAAAAGGCGGGTTTGATCAAGCGGGTCAAAAACCCCGACGATGGTCGTGGTTTTCTCATCTCTCTTTCCCAGCGTGGATTCGAGTTAATCGATGAAGCCGTTGCTGCTCATGTGGAAACCCAGGCGCAGCTGGTGAGCGGCCTAACTGAAGAGCAACGAGCGCAACTCGATGAGCTGCTTAAGCAGTTCTTGGCGGGATTGGAGCAGGAGTGATGTGTGTCGTAGCGGCAACTTAGCCACTATTGAAAAGAGTCACGCCTAGACTTTGTTCCATCTCGCTTAAACACTTGAATACGTTGGCATGGCTGATACACAGCGCTCGGCTGGCGCCGGATAGCGACCCCGCCTCTGCAATCGCTAGCTCGTCCCACCTTATTTGCTGTTCATTCATGCAAACTGAGTTGTCATTTTCCGCGAATGTTTGAGCGTATTTGAACAGGTTAGTCTGTCGTTGAACCAATCAATAGGGGAAACGCAGAATGAATGTGTTGATCGTCTTGGCTCATCCTGAACGCAAGTCGTTTAATGGCGGCCTAGTGGATGAGGCGGTAGAACAGCTGGTGGGCGAGGGGCATACAGTGGAAGTGGATGATCTCTATGCTGAGCAGTTTGATCCGGTGGAGCGCCCTGAGCAATATCCGCATAGCGCCGTGGCGTCGGACTACTTCTATCCCCTCAATGAGCAGCGGGCTCACTACGAGAAAAACACATTACCGCAGGATGTCCAGCGGGAGTTGGCGCGGCTGGAGTGGGCTGACTTGGTGATCTTCCAGTTCCCGTTGTGGTGGCACGCCCAGCCCGCCATTTTGAAAGGCTGGTTTGATCGGGTGTTGGTGTATGGCGGGCGCTATACAAGCCGCATGCGTTACGACAGGGGCTACTATCGCGGTAGGAAGGCGATGCTATCAGTCACCACGGGCTCACCGGAGAAAGCATTTCAGCCTTTTGGCCGAGCTGGCAATATGGTGCACTGGCTGTGGCCCATACACGCATCGTTGTACTACGTTGGCTTTGACGTGCTGGCGCCTCAGGTGAGCTACGGTATTCAGGGCGGCGGTATTCGTTACCAAGAGGAAGCTGACATCATTGGTCACCTAGAGGCCTGCAAAGCGGCCTGGGTAGCTCGTCTGAGAAACTTGGACAGCGAACTGCCCATCCCCTTTACCGGATGGGATGACTGGGACGAAGATGGCGTTTTACGCCAAACAAACCCGCTGAGATGGCGGCTAGGCTGAGCTCGTGTAGACTCTTACTGTCTATAAAACAGATCAGCAAAAGGCCCAATCAGCGCCATGACTACCTCGAACCACCGTTTTTCCGATGCTGAGCGCCGTGGGCTCTACCGCGCCATACACGAGCGGCGCGATGTGCGCTCGCAATTTCTGCCCGACAGGATACCTCCTGATGTACTGGCCCGCCTTTTGGAGGCTGCGCATCATGCGCCTTCAGTGGGATTTATGCAGCCCTGGGATTTCATCGTGATTGAAAGTCGCAGCGTCAGAGAAGCAGTGCTGGCGATGTTCGAGCAGGAGAATCAGAAGGCCGCCGAACGCTTTGAAGGCGAGCGTCAAGCGCATTATCGCAGCCTTAAGCTGCAAGGTATTATGGAGAGCCCGCTTAATCTCTGTATTACCTGTGACCGAAGCCGGGGCGGCCCTCACGTGCTGGGGCGGAATAGTATTGTGGATACCGATCTTTTCAGTACTTGTCTCGCTGTACAAAATCTCTGGTTGGCTGCGCGGGCAGAAGGTATTGGCGTTGGTTGGGTGAGTATTCTCGACCAAGAACAGCTAAGCGCAGCGTTGAACCTGCCTGAGCACGTTTATCCCTTGGCGTATCTCTGCCTTGGCTATGTGAGCGATTTTTTAGACCAGCCAGAACTTGAAGCCAAAGGCTGGCGCTCTCGCTTGCCATTAAGTGAACTAGTACATGGCGATAAGTGGGGGCAACCGCTTGCCAGTGGTTTGTGAGGAAGTTTTTATAAGGGGGGCCAGCTCGCTGTGCCCAAGTCATCTACTCTTTGCTTGCGGCGCTGGTTCTTGTCTTCGTACATGCGCTGGTCTGCCAGAGCAAATACCTGTAAGGCAGGCACTTCGCTGGAGCTGGCGAATCCCAAGCTCAAATGAAGCGTCAGTTCTTCACGTTCACCGCTAGCGGTGTCGATAATGCAACGCTGTTCAGGCAAATTGTCTCTGATCAAGTTGGCCATACGCTTGGCTGCCGTCAAGTCGGCAGAAGGAAATAGAATGACGAATTCATCGCCACCGCAGCGTGCAAGTATGTCGCTGTCCCTGCAGTGAAGTTGCAGGTACTTGGCAACGCTGGAAATCAGTTGATCGCCTGCAACATGGCCATAATGGTCGTTCACTTCCTTAAGCTTGTCGACGTCCATCATCAATACAGCAAAATCCAGGCTCGGCGTCTGCGCCTTGCCTTGAATGCTCATTTGCAGCGCGGCTTCCAAGAAACCGCGGTTATAAAGGCCGGTGAGTCCGTCACGCTCAGCTGTTTTCTTCAATTCCAAATGTAGCAATTTATTTTCGGTAGCGGCCGCTAGTTGGTCGGCAAAGAGGGAAAGTATTTGCTCCAAGCCGTCTTCTCGGCTGGGAGCTTTCATGATCAGCCAGCCTTCGTACAAGCTTAGACGGCCTTCCATGGACATGACATATAGGTTCTCGCCTTCATCTGTTTGTGGCCGTGTGTCCGGCTGTACTCTTTGCCTACGAACGCTGGCCAATAGATGCTTTAGACGCTGTTCATCCTTTGGGCTTAGTCCCGCAACAGCCGCGTAGCGTGTCACTTCACAACGTTGTCGTTCTTGTACAAAAACAGCAAAACCGTAGTCGGGGAAATGGGAGTGTAGGTGGTTTAATGAGTCATCTAACAGGGTATGGATATTGGTCGCACGATTTGCCACCGTCCCGAGATCAAGCAGCGCGTGAAAGACTCGGTTCTGAAACTGAATCTCGCCAATGCTGCGGCCGATCTGACGATTCTGACTGTACGTTATGCGGCCTATGGTTAGAAAATAGATGACTGCCCCCGTCCATTGGTAGATGTCTAAATTGTTGCTCACATAGGGGCGAAACTTGAATCCCGTTAAGGCGCTTCCAATCAAGGCTGCGGTTGTGAAAAGTACGGCTGAAATAAGCATCTTCCGTACTCCGCCGACCACTAAATTGTTCATCAAACAGGCAAGCCCAATGGTGATGGTGGCTAAAACGTAAAAATCCAGCACGCTGCACCAAAAACCAAATAGCAGGCTGTCATAGAGGAGATTTCTGAACTCGGCACGCTTGGAGTTCTGGGCGCTTACAGCAAGCGCATAGGCAACACCGGGCCATAGCAGCAGCAAAATCCCGGGCAGAATAAGTGTCCAGCCGCTACCTTCTACCACGGCAATCCATACGGTGAGTCCGAAGGTATGGCAAAAGGCAAAAATTCGCGGGGCAATTGTCGCCAATGCAAGACGGTGTGTGCGCCTTGATGAATGTTGCATTTGTGAGTCTGTATTCAAAGTTATTTGATTAACAGACTAGCACTTAAGAGGCTAAGAAGCCTTATCCTTAAAATCAGGCGAATAGCGCCTTCATTATCTCCCAGGTTTTAGACTGTTTCAGGGCGTATCTGTTGAATATGGTGAAGCGCTCTCACAACTTGCTAGTAAATGGTTGGCGTGTTCGCGAAGCGCCTCTTTGAGGCCGTCTGGTTTGAGGATGGTAAATTGAAATGGGAGCTGTGCCAGCCAATAGGCAAACCACTCGAAACTATCCGTGCGTGTATGGAGCAGTAGTCCACCTTCAACCTGTTCGAACTGACCTGTACAGAAAAATTGGTTTTCAAAGCCAGCGGACGCGGCATGATCAATGTGTAGCACCAGTGATACTTCATGAGTGGGGCCCCAGGACATGAGGCTTTCGCTCAAAAAATCGGCTGCATCAAAGCGGGTGGGGCGTATGAAGGTACCTGAGAGTAGGTGCACGCCGCTGATGCGATCTAACCGAAATGAGCGCATGGCTCCCCGCAGATGGCAAAAACCGACGGCATACCACCTACCTTGTTGGAAAACTAGCCCGTAGGGGTCGATCTGACGCTCAATCGGATCATGCTGCGGGGAGTGGTAGGTAAGCCCCACGGTTCGCATGGTCTCTGTGGCTTTAGTCAGCGTCTCAAGGGCGCGGTCATCACGGCTGGGTTCGCGCCGGGGTAAGATCACCTGAGTGGTCTCACTGATACCGCGAACACGGCTTTTTAAATTAGCTGGCATCACTCGCTCGAGCTTCGCTTGTACGCTGGCAATGGCGGGCGCTGCGTTTGTTAGTCCCAGCTGGCTAGCGGCCAATAAGCCTAACGAAACGGCGAATGTCTCTTCGTCGGTAAACATCATGGGTGGCAGCTTGAAGCCAGCCACCAATCGGTAGCCACCGTAGCGCCCTTGCTCGGTCACTATCGGCACGCCTATATCTTCCAGCGCCGTAATGTATCGCCGTATAGTGCGCCGATCCACGCCCAGGCGCTCGGCCAATTCAGCGCCGCCCATTTGGCCATTAGCTTGCAGCAACTCAAGCACCGCAAGTACGCGTGTTGTGGGGCCTGCCATTACTGCCTCCCTACTGAAGCCATCGTTAAAGTCTTGCAGAAAAATGCATTGTTGCTTTTATTTAGGGCGGATTCTCACCTATTAACAAACTAATCTGATCTGGCAGTACCTTGTGTCACCGGAAAATTGACTGAAAAAGGAGCCTAATATGTCAGAGCTAACGTTTTACACCCACCCTATGTCCCGCGGGCGCGTTGTGCGCTGGATGTTGGAAGAAGTAGGCATAGACTACTCGGTAAAGGCGATGGAGTTCGATTCAGAGATGAAATCTGAGGACTACTTGGCCATAAACCCCATGGGCAAGGTGCCTGCCATCAAACATGGCAACACTGTTGTGACGGAAGTGGCGGCTATCTGCGCGTACCTGGCGGATCAGGTTCCGGATAAAAAGCTTTCACCACCCCCGCAATCTCCCGAACGTGGAGTTTATTATCGCTGGCTTTTTTTTATGGCGGGTCCGTTTGAAATGGCTACTAGTGCAAAGGCCTACAATTGGAAAATCGACAGCAGCAACATACAGGCCGTTGGTTGTGGCCAAGTGGAAGACAGTATCAATACGCTTGAAAAAGTACTCAGTGAAAACGCTTATATTTGCGGCGATCAGTTTACTGCCGCAGATATATTGGTTAGCAGTTATCTCTGGTGGGAAACAATGCAGGAGAATATCCCACCAAAAGAGGTGTTTAAGCATTACATAGAGCGTATGGAAAGCAGGCCAGCAGCCAAGCGGGCCAATGAGTTGGACGATGAACTGGCTAAGAAAATGAAGCCTTTGTCCGTCTGATGGCTTAATTGCATTACCGCTTTTGTATTAAGTTGGCAATTGCTTTCAAGGTAGATGAACCCTATCTGGTTGCAGTTTTTGCTACAGATAATAGCAGTAAAGCCTCTGGCCAACGGCGTGTGCGGAAGGTATCGGCGCTGGCCAGCCTACCCATATATCGCTACTGTATTCGCCTATGCTAAATAATAAGATAGGGCGCCATTCATGCAAAGCGATATCACCCTCCAGCGGCTAAGAGCTGACGCCCCTAATCGCGGCAGCTGGGGCTTTAAGGGGCGCTTATGATCAGTGGCCGCGCATTACGCTATTTCGATACTGTGGCCCGGTGTCGTTCGCTGCGCCAAGCTGCCGCCCAACTACATATTGCCCCCACAGCGATTAGCCGCCAGATCGATTTACTGGAACACCAGCTTGGCGCACCACTCATCGAGCGTGGCCCCAACGGCATTAGCCTGACGGCGGCGGGGGAGTTGTTGGCTGCCCAGGCGCAGCGTACCCTCCGTGACCTAGAGCGGGTGCAGGAACATATTGCCGATTTGAAGGGCTTGCGAACTGGGCGGGTCAGTTTGCAGGTGGCGGAAGGCGTTGTCGCTGGCTTGCTAGCGCCTACGTTAGCCAAGATGGGGCAGCGCTATCCCCATTTGAGTTTTGATATCGGGATCGTCAGCGCTAGCCAAATGGTGGAGGCGCTGCGCCGAGGCGATGCCGATATTGGCCTGTCCTTCTTTATGCCCCGGCATGATGACATTGTGCCCTTTGCTAGTGCCGAGTTGCATCACCATGCAGTGATGGCTCCAGGCCATCCATTGGCCGCGGCTTCTGAGGTGAGTCTTCACTCCCTGGCAGCGCACCGGCTGATCCTGCCTGATGAATCTTATGGCGTGCGCCAAGCGCTGGAGCGCGCCGCTCATCAGGCCGGGATAGTTCTGGCCCCCACCTTTAGAACCGCTTCACTGGAAACTCAAAAAGCACTTGCCCTTAACGGCGCAGGCGTTCTGGTATTGCCACCGATGGCGGTAGCTCGGGAGTGCCAATTAGGTCAACTCATTAGCATCCCCTTGGCTCCTTCAGAGCTTGAGGCCGCGCGAATTGATCTCTGCGTTTATCGCCATCGCCAGCGCAGCTTTGCCACTGAAGCTTGCCTTTCGCTGCTGGCAAGTGCCCTACAGACACTGCCAGTCTAATCATCCTGAAAGATTTTAAAAGCGAAGAGTGCACACAAAAAGTGGACACGCTGAGGTCAAGATTGAAATAGCAGAAGACACGGTGTGGGTTCATGCTGAGCTTGTTAATAACGTCAGCCTGATAACAACAGCAAAAGGTAATGTGATGCCTGCACTACACCAACTCACCGCCACTCAATTAATTGATGGCTACCGAGCTTATAGGTTCTCGCCAACTGAAGTAGCCAGCGCCCTGGTTGAGCATATCGACGCCTGGGAGCCGCAAATCAATGCGCTGTATGCCTATCAGCCTGATGCGTTCATTAAAGCAGCCGAAGCCTCCACCCAGCGCTGGGCTAGGGGGCAACCTAGCGGCGCGCTAGATGGCGTGCCAATAACCCTTAAAGAGTTGATTGCCACCAAAGGGATGCCAGTGCCGGGGGGAACCGGGCTTGGCGAGCAGCCTGTTGCCACCGAAGACGCTCCCCCCGCTGCTCGATTAGCGGAAGATAACGCTCTGCTGCTGGCGAAAACTACCTGCCCCGACTTTGGCATGCTCTCATCCGGGCTCTCGTCGTTTCATGGTTTGACCCGCAATCCATGGGATTTAGCTTGTAATACCGGCGGTTCAAGCGCGGGCGCGGGCGCTGCCGCCGCTGCTGGGCTTGGGCCACTGCATGTGGGCACCGATATTGGTGGCTCGATACGCCTTCCTGCGGCGTGGTGTGGTGTCGTCGGCTTTAAGCCCACTTTGGGCCGGGTACCGATAGACCCTTATTATGTAGGCCGCTGTGCCGGGCCAATGACCCGAAGCGTAGCGGATGCCGCGCTGATGATGACGGCGCTTACCCGCACAGATCGACGCGATGCGATGCGTCTGCCGCCGGAAACGATTGACTGGATGGATCTGGAGCTCGACGTTAAAGGTTTGCGAGTGGGTGTGATGATGAAGGCGGGCTGCGGGTTACCTTTGGATGATGAGATTCGCCACCACGTGGAACAGGCCGCAAAGCAGTTGGAAGCCGCTGGGGCAACGCTGGTGCCGATGGCGCCAGTGCTGTCCCGAGAAATGTTAGATGGCCTGGATCACTTCTGGCAGGCCCGTCAGTGGGGCGAGCTGTTAAAGCTCTCGGCTAACGAGCGTGAGCAAGTGTTGCCTGCCATTTTAGCCTGGGCCGACGGTGGTGCACACTTAAGTGGCGTAGAAGCAGTGCATGGTTTTCAGCAAACCATGGCGATGCGACGCGCCACCGAAGCCGTATTTGATGAGGTCGATGCGGTGATTTCACCCACCACACCCAATATCGCCTTCCCAGCTGAGTGGCCATCGCCTACCAATGATCCGCGTCGGCCCTTTGAGCACATTGCTTACACCGTGCCGTGGAATATGGGCGAGCAGCCTGCGATCTCGCTTAATGCTGGGTTTAGCCGTTCCGCTAGTTCCGTCAATATGCCGATAGGTGTGCAGTTGGTTGGCCCGCGCTTTGGAGATCACTTTGTGCTGAAACTGGCAAGGCTGCTAGAAACGCGTTTGGCGTTGCCCATGCGCTGGCCGATGCTGCCAGTGATTAACGCTGCAGTTAAATAAGAGGAACACTCATGGAACGTTTATTGGTACTCCCTACCTCCCGGGCGGGCTGGGGTCTGTTAATTGCGTTTGTGGTGCTGGTGCTGGCGGGAACGTGGCCGGTGATTGGTTGGGTAAACAGAGCCACCTTAGTGATGGGGTTGCCTCTGTTAGTGGTGTGGAGCTACCTGGTGATTTTTGCCTGTGTAGTGGTGATGCTGATCGGCAATCGTATTGTGGAGCGAGACGACCATGAATAGCCCTTGGCCACTGTTGATAACCTTGACCTATGTCGCCATTGCCATGGTGATTGGCCTACGCGCCAGAGCAGGGCGTTCCATGAATAGCTTGGAGGAGTGGGGCGTAGCGGGCCGCAGCATGGGGCCGGTGACGCTCTACCTACTGATAGCCGCCGGTAGTGTGAGTGCTTACACCTTTATGGGAGCGCCCGGATGGGCTTATTCCAAAGGGGTGGCGGTGTTTTATGTAGCGATTTACCTCTCGTACCTGGCCCTGGTCGCTTGGTATTTCGGCCCTAAAGTGTGGCAGTTTGGTGAGCAGTTTGGTCACGTGACCCAGGCAAGTGCCATATCCGACCGCTACCAGAGCCCCGCGCTAGGCGCACTGGCGGCGCTTGTTATGGCGATCGGCTCTATTGCTTATGCGGTGCTGCAGACCATAGGTTCGGCTTATATTCTGTTTGTGATGAGCGGCGGTTTGATTCCGATTTGGTTGGGGGTCGTGCTGGTACTGGCCTGCATTGCCGTTTACCTCTATGCCAGTGGTCAGCGGGCGATTGGTCGCACCAATGCCTTTCAAGGCGTGTTGATGCTGATTGTGGCTTGGGCCGTTGGCCTCTGGGCCGTTCATAGCGCCACCGGCGGGTTGAGCTTTGCGGGCGTGTTCGAGCGTATCCAAGCCGAGCATAGCGAGTTTCTCACTCTGCCCGGCGCAGGCGGCGATATGAGCTTTAGTTTCTGGACAACCTCGATCATCGTTTCCATGTTCTCGTTTATGCCGCCGGTGTGGACGCAGTGGATGAGCGCCTCCTCGGCACGAACTATTCGCCGCAGCGCGACGTGGCTACCCACGTATTACGTGGTTATTCTGCCTATGGTCGTTGTCGGCTTTATTGGCATTTTTTCGCTACCTGAATTGGCCCGAGCCGATACCGTGGTACTTGAGTACGCCATGCAGCACTTGCCGGTAGTATTGGTTGGATTACTTGGCGCGGGTACTTTGGCAGCCTCAATGTCTTCCAGCGAGCCGTTTATTCATTCGGTATCGTTGTCACTCAGCAAGGATGTACTACAGCCGGTGCTAAAACTCTCGGATGGCGTTACCGGAAAACTTGCACGGCTGCTGATCCTGCCCATTATGTTCTTGGTGGTCGCGCCGCTCGCAATTGCCGAGCCCGGCAGTTTGGTAATGATTCTGTTAGTGGGGCTCGGGTTTGCCTCCCAGGTGCTGCCTGCCTTTATCGGCATGTTCTTCTGGCCGCGGGCTTCTCGCTTGGGCGTAATGGCGGGGATCGTGGTGGGCTTTCTGATTACCGTGGCGTTTACTACCTTTTGGCCACACCCAATGGGTATTCACGCGGGCTTCTGGGGGCTGATGCTCAATCTGCCGGTATTTGTCGCCGTCTCTTTGATGACGCCTGCTACCCACGCTGAGGTGGTGGAGCGCTTCTTTCGTATTGCCGCTCCACGAGGTTTTACCCAACGGGGACGTCGAGCTGCGGTGTGAGTGCTGACTTAATCTATTCATGGTTATCGACTACCTTTGTACTAAAGTGTTTTTTGCATCAACAAAGGTAATTCGATGAGTCATGCATTGACTGGACATAACCGCCCTCAGCAGGTGATTGAGGCCACCCACCAGGCGAATAACGCCTTACCAACGGCCATCCGCCAAGCCAAGTACGCCAAAATGGCTGCGTCGCCCTACCGCTTTTATCGCGGCAGTAATCATTTGTACTGGAATGATGTATGGCACGATTGGCGTTTTTCCCTGTTTGGTGGCTGGCCGGAGACCCAAACCTGGTTGCAGGGCGACGCCCACGTCTATAACTTTGGCGCTTATGGTCACCACGATGACCAAGTGCGCTACGGCATGGATGACTTCGATGATGCGCTGATTGGCGACTACCAATATGACCTGTGGCGGCTGGCTATCAGCGTCGTATTAGATGCTCGTGAAAATGCTGAGCTGGATCCAAAAGCGATTGATAAAGCGCTTAAAAAGTTAATAGAGGGCTATTACCAAACGCTGGTCGATCACGTTGATAGTCAGCCCGTGCAGGCCGTGACCCTTGATAGTGCAAAGGGACTGCTTAAGCCCTTTATGAGTAAAGTCGCCGATAAGCAGAGCCGTGCGCGGATGCTCGAAAAGTGGACGACCCTAGATGGGCAGAAAGGCCGCCAGTTCGCCGAACGGCCTGGCAAGCTCGCTAACCTGCCTGCGGATGTGGCCAGCCAACTACGCCGCTTAATTGAGCAGGAGTATCAGCAAACGCTACAACACGCTATTAAAGAGAGTGATCCCCACCATTTTCGCGTCAAAGATACGGCACGGCGTTTGGATGCAGGCACCGGTTCGTTGGGTGTCGAACGCTATTACGTCTTGATTGAAGGCGGTGTCGAGCACGAGCACGATGACATCATCCTGGATGTTAAAGAGCAGGTACCTCCAGAAGCATTTCGATTAATGGATAAAAAACAGCAGCAGGCGTGGCGTAAGCTGTTTCCTAACGAAGCCATCCGTCATGCAGCTGCCTTCCACGCCATTGCTGAGCACCCAGATGCCTATCTCGGCTGGCTAACCATGAACGGAAAGGTGTTTTCGGTGCGTGAGCGCTCGCCGTTCAAGAAAGACTTTCCGACCCATAAGCTTTCTGGCGGTAAGTCATATCGAAAACTGGCAAAGCAGTGGGGAGAAATTCTCGCCCGTGAACACCTGCGCGGTGCCCAGGCGCTTAACCAGGGTGACTCAACACGCTTTGCCAAAGCCGTTTGCCAACGATTAAAAGGGCGTGAAGACCTGTTTATTGAGGTGGTTACAACACTGGCGGTGGCTTACGCCGACTGCACAGAGCAGGATTACGCTGTGTTTATTGATCACTTCCTGGCGTCGGGGGCTGCTTAATTAACCAATACCATGAGTGGTTATTGCGGCTGTTGCCTACCGAGCATAAATCCCTGCTCTTCAAGTGTCTCTTCCCATACTACACAGCGGTTACGGCCGCTGTGCTTGGCTTGATAAAGCGCTTCATCGGCAAGGCGCAGCAATTTCTTAGGGTCTTGAGTGTGATCAGGATATGTTGCGACACCGCAGGAAAGCGTGATTTTCCGCAGAGAAGAGCCTTGATGAATAAATGCCTGATGAGCAATGGATGTTAACAGCGCCTTTGCGCGCGTCTCGGCAGCGATTCGGGAGGTAGCAGGTAGCAAGGCAACAAATTCTTCGCCCCCAAAGCGACAGATCACATCCAAATCTCTTAAGTGGTGCCGCAATAACAGGGCGATTTCGACCAGCACGGCATCTCCTGCGTCATGACCAAAATCATCGTTAATCTGTTTGAAGTGATCCACATCCAGCATTAGCACGGAGAGTTGACTGTCATGCTGCTTAACTCGCTGGCAATGGTGCTCGAATGTCGTGTCGAAATGGCGTCGGTTGTGCAAGCCTGTTAATGGGTCTTTGCGTGATAGCCCTTCCAGTTCTTGAACTAACCGGTCGAGGTCGGCAGTTCGCGCTGCCACCTGCTGCTCTAGAGTCTCATTGGCCATGGCGAGCTGTTGCTGTGTATGCCGGTAGTGCCACAGAAAAATAGCCGCGTTCGCTAAAGAAAAAGCCAGTGTGCCGTAGCTCAAGGGCACGATGCGCCAGCTCACAAAGCCGTGGGCGACCACCATATCGGCGAGTAGCAGCGGGGCAAAAAAAGTAAAACTTACTACCAGAAGCCGTTGTTCAAGGGTGAGTTTTTGAAAGCGCATGAGCGCAAGTGCCAGCATGACGGGGAGCGTTAAGGCCAGCATGACATCAAAAATGGGGAAGGTTAATGAAAGGCTCAGCACGCCCAATTGAACCAAACCAATCGCCAGCACCAGATACACCAAGTGAATAACCCAAAGGAGAGTTATCCAGCGCTTAGCGGTGCCCTCCAACCAATAGCTGAGTAACAACCCCAGTGCCACCGGCAGGGTGTAGTAGCTGGCTGCTCGGAGTGTGTCCCAGGCCAATGGCCCATCGGCAATGAGTTGACGGGCTGGGGTCTCCGCAAGCAGCATTAGCCCTGAAGCATAGGCAAACAACGCAATAGACCCGAAACCTCGGCGTTCGGGGCCTATTAACGCGAAAATGGTGGCCAGGATAGCGAGCACCAATACCAAAGCACTCACACCGAGATCCTGAGCAGATTCATGGATAATTTGCTTTAAAACCTCAATGCGTTCCATTACCTGGACTTGGCCCCATAAGCCAATACTGGTGTAGTAAGAGTAAAAGCGAAAGGTGAGCGTCTGACCGGCGGCATTTTCTGGTAGGTCAATCATGTGCCAGGGCCAGCCCGCAAAATCGCCTTTTCCCTGTTCGTCAAATTCACCATATTGATAGATCAGTTCATCGCCTAGATAAACTTGCCCAATCAAGTTGATACTGGTGATAAAAAGTACTGGATCGTTCCAATCACCGGCGGGCACTGTCGTGCGTAACCAGAGGTGTTCGTGCCCGTTGCGGCCAGGCGGGTTCGAAGGAGAGTCAATCGACTGCCACTCTGTCGAGTCGCTTTGCAGCCATTGAGGATGGCTATCGGCATCGTAAGGAGAGTCGCCCCAGCGATACTCCCAATTATGGAGCGGTTTGGGAGAGGTATCAGCTAGTAGGTAGCCTGAATATGCCAACAGTAACGCAAGCGTTAAGAGCAGTAGAGTGCTTCGGCGAATGGCGAACCCACTAGGCGGCATGGTGAACGTCCTAATCTCTTGGTCGCGATCTTGCTATTAATAAGTGCTACATAGGGGCCATCACTAACGACGCTACGTGCACAATAAAAGTGAGGCTGAGCATTAAACGTAGAGTTTAACGAATATGAACCTTACGTAGGTGATGTTTTCTTCAACGCTTGCTAGCGGTTAGCTTCCTGCACTTAACCCAAAAGCCTGGCTACTCGGGCCAGGCTTTGCAAAGCATATAAATACTCAAGTACGCTTTTAGTTACCGCTAGCGGCTCCGCCTACCAGCCCACTGCGAAAATCACTGTCACCGTGATTACGGCTTTTAAGGTGGTTTGCGACAGTATCTTCTGGTGAGCCGGCCATTTCGCGGAACATGCCCATTGAGCCAAGCAGAGCAGAGGACTCGTAGGGTACGAATACTCGCTCACCATTCTTCGCCATATTGGGTAGTACCTTGATATAGCTCTGGCCCAGCAGGTAGCCCACTACGGTGCGCTTATTCTCTTCACTATCGCCAATGGCACTAAGCACCAGTTTAATCGACTCCTGCTCACCCTGAGCACGTAGAATGGCCGACTCTTTGTCACCTTGAGCGTTGAGGATCGAGGATTCACGTTGGCCCTGGGCCATGGCAATCGCCGCTGATTTCTCCCCCTCGGCCTCGGTGACGGTGGCACGGCGCTTACGCTCGGCGGCCATTTGCAGGCGCATTGCGGTTTCCACCTCTTCCGGCATGGCGATGTCCTGCACTTCGACGCGGGATATTTTGACCCCCCATTTAGACGCAGGCTCTTCCATCGCGGCCTGAATCTCATTATTCACTTCCGCACGGGATTCAAACAGTTTATCCAGTTCCATTTTACCGACCACTGAACGTAGCGTGGTTTTGGCCAGTACTTCGACGGCCTGGCTCATATTCTCTACCTCATAGACGGCCCGTTTGGGGTCGATGATTTGGTAGTAGAGCGCGCCATTGATACGAACGGTGACGTTATCGGTGGTGACGACCGGCTGACCGGGGAAATCCATCACCGTTTCGCGGCGGTCAATGCGGGTTTCGTCGGTGGTGATAGCGGTATAGTCCTCACCCATTTTGCGATAACGCAACATGGTGATCGCGCGGGGTTGTTCGATAAATGGAATGATAATGTTAATGCCGCTTTCTAAAACGCGGTGAAAAGAACCTAGGCGCTCAACCACCATTACTTCCGATTGGCGAATAATAATTAGGCCTTTAGAGATGATCAGTACTGCGATCACGACAATAATGAGGCTTATTAATAAGCCGGGGCTTATAGGTAGATCCATGGTTAAGGCTCCTTGCGTTGGGAATTGTCATCTTGAAAGGCTGTGTCTTCAGGCTGATGTAATGCGACTAGCGCAGTGGTGCCTTCAAATCGTTTAAATATGACCAGCGTACCGCTGGGTAGCTCGGTTTCACCGCTTTCAAGTACGCGCAGGCGGTAGAAATCGCCGTTGACTTTAATGCCCGTGGCATCATCAAAATCCCGGCGTAGAGTAGTGTAGCGATTACCTTTTTCCACACCTGTGCCTGTTGTGCCATAAGCAACGCCGCGGGGGGAGAAGCGCGGGCGAATGACCATAATGCATATTGGCAGCAGTACCCCGGTAAAAATAGCCATGCCAAGCAGTTGCCAAGGAAGCGTTAATCCTAGCGCTGTAACGGCCGCTGTTAGCGCAGCGGCAATACCCAGCGCTAGCAGCACCATCGCGCCAGAAGTCAGCTCTGCCAAACTTAATAGTAAGGCGAGTACCAACCAGCTATAAGCCGGGCTCCAGTCCATAGCAGTGTTACTCCGTCGTGAATGCAAGTGTTAATGACAATTCGGTCAGCGTAACCTAATTATGTGAACTTATCTTGCTTAGGTCGCAAGCGTGTTCTTGGGTGCGAGCATATCCTCTGAAGGGTGCTATCCTGCCTGCCTTTAAAGATAGCGAGCATAAAAAAGGAGAAGGGCGTGTTGTCGGGCGTGGTCTATTGGCTGGATATGGCGGGTGTCATCGTGTTTGCGCTTTCGGGCGTGATTTTGGCGTGCCGGTCGCGCATGGATCCTATAGGTATGCTGGTGCTGGCAGCGGTGACCGGCATTGGTGGAGGCACGCTGCGTGATTTAGTGCTCGGTGTAAGGCCGGTGTTCTGGGTGACGGATCCAACCTACCTGTGGGTGATTTTAGCCACCGTGGGTGTGTCGTTGATGGGCTTTCACTATATCCACCGGCTGTCGCGGGGCTTTTTACCGATCGCTGATGCGTTTGGCTTGGCACTGTTTACTGTGATTGGGACTCATAAAGCACTGCTGCTGGGCACGTCTGGAACGGTAGCTGTCTTGATGGGCATGATGACCGGCGTAGCAGGCGGCATGATACGTGATGTATTGGCCCAGCGAGTGCCCATGGTGCTTCGCGAAGAAATTTATGCGACGGCAGCGATGGCTGGGGGAATCGTTTACGTGGCGCTGCATGCCCTGGAGGCGCCGCTAACCATGGCGATTGGCGCCTCACTAAGCGTCACCCTCGGGCTGCGTTTGGCGGCGATCCATTGGCACTTGGCGCTGCCGGTGTTTGCCTGGGTCACGGTGCCACCGAAAACCCATGATGAGGCGGCAGCACCGCTCTCTACACCGCAAAAGGCTAAAGAGCGGGTGAGGATGATTCGCCGTGAGCGCAAAAAACGCTAAGGGCTAATCATTAGAGGCTAATTATTAGGGCTTAGGGAACGGTTCATCTCACGCCAGCGGTCAAACCAGCGGCGGGGTTGAATAACGTGCAAGGTTGGTTCGCTGTCCTCAAGTTCAACCCCTAATCCAAGCACGCCAAGGCGGGCATAGAGCGCGCCGTTTGCGCTTCGGTCTGCCAGAGCGACATCGGAAAGCAGCAGCAGCGGGCCACCAGCGAGCGTCAAGTCGCTAAGGCTGATCTGCTTGCCGCTGATCTCTAGCTGCGCCGTGCCCTCGATGTCGTGCACATTTAGCAGTCGCCCTAACCAGTCGCTATCCCTTGCGCGTGCGAGAAATAGCCGGGCGAGTAAACCGGTATCGCGCATCTCAAGGCGGAGCTGGCTGACGAGACGAATAGGGTCTTCCCACGCCAATTGCGCATCCAACATGGAAAGCGTTACCCACCAACCGGCATCGGCAGAGCCATTTTCACTTTGTCGGCTAACGTTCTCCAAGCGTAAGAATGAGTCATCTGCGTTAAAACGACGCGTTTCCAGGTCGCCGTCGGTTAGGTGTAAGTCGAGATGAACGTCGCCGCGAAGCTGCTGATCCAACAGCACTAACTCTGCGCCGAAGGCGCGCAGAGTTAGTTCGCCCTGTGCGTTTAATCCTTCCAACAGCCATTCGCTTTCCAGGCTGGCTTGCCCATCCAGCAACCTAACACCCGCGCCTTCGGGCAGGTAGCGGTTGTAACGGGTGAAGTCGGGCACCTCGGTAATCGGCAGCGCGATGCGCGTGGTGAAGTGATCGGGCTGGGGAGATTCAAGCACATCGCTAAAACGCTCGGTTTGCGTGGTGAGAGCAAAGTGGCGTCCTTCCAGGTGCGGGCTATCATCGCCTTGGCGACTCAAGGCAAAGCGGGGGATGCCAAGCGAGAGCTGGGCCCGCTCGGTGCTATCCAACTGGGCGGTGAGCTCGCCCCGTCCGGTGGCGAGATAATCTAAAAACGTGACTTCTAACTGGTCGGCGTTGACCCGCAGCCGAGTGGGTGCCAGCAAGCGGTTATCGCGAAAGGCGCCCTGAGAAAAGAGTTGTCCTTCACCCGCGATGGCTAAACCGTGGGCGTCAGGCAAAAACGCATTTAAAAAGCCTAGCCGTTGCACGCTTCCCTCGAGTGAAAATTGCCCGCTTGGTACGTCACCTCTGCGTTGAAAGCGACCATCATTTAGCACCAATATGCTCTCTAAGCGTTCGCTCGGTTGGTCGATATCGGCCACTTGCCAGCTCAACCGGGTGCCGCTGATGTTCAGCGTTGAGCCATCCATTGCTGCCTGCTGAATAGGCAGGAAAAGCTGCATATCACTGGTTAACGTGCCGACTTGTTCGCCATGTTGCCAGCGTGTGGTAAGCCCGTTTCCGGCTAAATGTACCTCTCCGCTGAGCTGTTTTGACGCCATGGTGAGCTGGCCGTGGCTGGCGGCTTTCCCGCTAAGCAACTGCAGTGGCGCGGGGTCAGGTAAAATGGCGCCTAAGTAGGTTTGTAAAACGCTGATATTAGGCAGTTGCGCGGATTGCCAGCTCAATGTCGCGGATGCTTCTTCGCGGGCCTTTTCTGGATCAGCTGGGCTCGATGCCGAGACGTTGATAGCGGCATCGTCAAGCAGCAGACGCTCCTGGTGGTGCAGCGTGGCGTTGGCAAAGTAAAGCGTTGCTTCGATAATTTCTTGTGGCGTTAGCTGGGCATCTAATGAGCCGCCACCTCGGGCAATGAAGCCACGCGTATCTGCCATCAACTCAGTTGCTTGAATACTTAGTTGGGCATCAAAAAGGCGCGATTGGCGAATGCTGGCAGAGGCCTCAATTTGCCCATGGCCGGAAAGACTGATGCCTTCCAGTTCAGAGTTCTCACGTTCAGAATCCTGTCCTTCAGAACTCTCTCCTTCAGAACCCCGTTCTCCTATACCGGGCGAAAGATATCGATCCAGCATATCCAGGCGGGTGATATCGCCTTGCAAGGCGAGTGTCGCTGAGGTGGGAAGGTCGAGTTGATCCAGTCGCTGATTAGGAATTTGGGTCGCAAGGCGTAGCTCGGTATGCTCTGCGTAAGGGTGCGTGTCGGCTAGCTCAACATCGGCCAGCTGCGTTGAAAAATGCAGTTGATCGTTCTCAACCGACAAGCGCACTTGGCCCTCGCCCGTAGCCGTGTGACGAGGCGGAGGGGTATCCGCCAGTATCCAGCGCGGCGAGTCAGTCGGCGCATGTAAACGTTGCTCATCAATCGCTAAGCGTAGCAGGGGCGCGTTCAGTATAAGCTTGCTGCCGGGCTGTAATTCTCCTGCGGTGAGCTCCAGTGCTCCAGTTAGCGCCCCGCGCCCTTCAATGGTTAGCCAGGGCAGGGTGCCTAGGTAGGGCATAAAGACATTCCAGGCATCCGCCTGGGCATCCAACTGAAGCTGCGCTGAGAGCGCTGCTAGTAGGTTGGGGTTCAGCTCGCCGCTGGTAGCGTCGACAGGAGTTATCGAATTGAGCGTTGCATCAGCGTTAAGGTTAATATCACGCACTAAGGTCTCTTGATCACTCAAGCGAACTAAACGACCATTGGTAATGGCGAGGGAAACGTTAGGAATCGCTAGGGTGTCGCGACTTAGCGTGGTCTCCGTTACCTGCAGCTGGCCGTCAGCTTCAAGCGCGATGTCACCAACGGTCAGGCGGCGAATACCCTCGGCATCGAGTGTGTCGATATGCAGTTCGCCGCGTAATAGAGCCATTAGCGAGAGCGAAAGGGTGGCGCGTTCGGCTTCAATTGAGATGGGCAGTGCTTCATCTTCACGAGCGAGATAGAGTCCCTCTACTTCCCAGCGGCCTGGGTGGCGGCTAACGCCTTGCTCCCAGCGGATGTCGATGCCCTCGAATTGTGAAATGCGCTCGGGCAGCCACTGGCTGTTAAGCAGCCAATAGCTGCCCGCCACCCAGGTAAAGAGGATAAACAGTAGGCCAACCAACGCCCTTCGCAGCAGGCGAGGTAGGCGATTTTTACGAGTGTTCGCGTCTGACATAGTGGCTTCCCTAGCAGATAACTCCTGTTGGGGCGTGTTTTATGGCATTATGCGCGGCGTTGGGCAGTGACGGGTTTTCGATTTCAACGCTAGGCAGGCAACAAACGCCATGTTCAATGATTTTTACGCGCAGCGCGGAGAGTATGTAGTGATCTCCGCAGAGCAGGCCAGTCGCTTCGCCAAAGGCGTGGCGGGTGACTACAACCCTATTCATAACCCGGATGCACGCCGTTTTTGTGTGCCCGGTGATCTACTGTTTGTACTGATACTCACAAAGTTTGGGTTGTCGCGGCAAATGGAATTTCGCTTCACCAACATGGTGGGCGCTGATACGCCGCTTAAGTTTAGCGAAGCAGACAACGGTGCACTTCACGTCTGTGATGAGAGCGGCAAATGTTACTTACAGGTGGTGCGTAGTGGTGACATTACCCACGATCCTGCGGTGGTGGAAGCCTTTGCGCGTTGCTATGTCGCGTTTTCAGGCAAAAACTTTCCGCACTATCTCAAACCGCTGATGGAAGAGCACGGGGTCATGTTTAACCCTAAACGTCCACTGGTGATCTACGATAGCATGGGGTTTTCACTCGAGCGTTTGGATGGTTTTGCTCCAGGCTTGACGCTGAATCACTCTTCGCTGGAGGTTCACGGTAAACGCGCCGATGCACTGCTGGAGTTCTCTATTGAGTCCGCCGGAGAGGCCGTAGGGGTGGGTTCCAAAAAGCTCGTAGTGAGCGGCCTTTGTGACTATGACGCCGATGAAATGGCCGCTATTGTAGAAGAGTTCTATCGTCTCAAGGCCGCTTACGAGACGGCCTCGACTTGAACACTGGTACTTAGCATCTTGCGAGGCTAAGTATGGATAAGACGCTTATTGGTCAGGTTTGTCCTGCACCGTCAAGCCAACCGTGGTAATACGGCCACCGAGTGTCGCCAGTACCGCCAGCATGATGCCATCGAGCTGAAGTGAGTCGCCTATCTCCGGTTGGCTGGAGAGTGTATTGCGCAGCAGCGCATCGAGAGTCGTCTGGCCATCCTCCCCTTCGATCAACACGCCATACGAGTGGCGTAAATCGTCTATCCTGGTACTGCCCTTGAGCTTCAGCTCCTGATCGGGCAGCTCGTCACTGACCACGCCCACCGCATCTGAAAAGACACAGTCGATAAACGGTCTCGTCTCTGGACGCAGCACCACGAACAGGTGATCGCCAGCCATTAGCTCTGTCGAGCCTCGCGGGGGAATTACGTCCTTACCCCGGGTAATCATTGCGACGACCGTCGTATCGGGTAGTGCCATTTGTGAAAGCCGCCGACCCGCTGCGCGTGGATGGTCGCTCAGGGTGTACTCCACAATATCGGCATCTACCTCTTCCAGCGCGGTAATCTCAAGGCTGGCCGCCGGTACCGCTGGCGGTTTTTCAGTCAATCCCAGCTTGCGGGCCACCACTGGCAGAGTGGTGCCCTGGATGGTTGCCGAGATCAGCACCACGAAAAACACCACATTGAAGATTAACTCTGCACCCTCCAGCCCAAACATCAGCGGAAAAATAGCCAGGATAATAGGGACGGAGCCACGTAGGCCTACCCAGGCCACTAAACTGGCTTCACGGGCATTGAAGCCGAACAGTTTCATGACCGGCAACACGGCGATTGGCCGGGCAACCAAAATCAGTACCGCAGCAATCACCAGCCCTTCCAGCCATACATCCAGCAGAGACACCGGGTTTATCAGCAGCCCCAATACCACGAACATCACGATCTGGCTTAGCCAGGCGAGCCCATCATGAAACAGGAATGTGCTGCGCTGAAAGGCGATACGGTGGTTGCCAATGAACACCCCGGTCAGGAAAATGGCCAGGAATCCGCTCCCCCCTGCGTTGGCTGAGATACCAAAGGAAAGGAAGCCACACGCGGCCACCATTACCGGGTAAAGGCCCGAGGCCACCAGATGGATGCGGTTAATGATCTTGACCGATGCCCATCCTACGCCAAGCCCTACCAGGCCCCCTACGCCCATCTGCATGACGAAAAGCTCAAGCAGCCCCGTGCCTGGTTTCATGCCATTGACCAGCACTTCCAGCAACCCGACGGTAAGGAAAATAGCCATCGGGTCGTTTGAGGCGCTTTCGATCTCTAGCGTGGATTTCAGTTTTTTATTGATATGTATGCCGGCGTTTCTTAACAGCGAAAATACCGCTGCGGCATCTGTGGAGCCCACGATAGCCCCTAGTAGCAGGCCTTCCAGCAGCGGTAAGTCGAGAATGTAGGCGGCTGCCACGCCGGTGATTAGAGCCGTGATCAACACCCCGAAAGTGGCGAGCAGGGAGGCGGGTTTCCAGACTTTTCGAATCGATGAGGTAGGCGTTTGAAGCCCGCCGTCAAAGAGGATCATTGCCAGCGCCAGCGTGCCTAGGGCATGTGCCCCCGCTGGGTTGTCGAAGGCGATCCCTCCAATACCACTCTCACCGGCCAGCATGCCAATGACCAAGAACAGAACCAGGACAGGTAAGCCAAGGCGGGCAGATAATTTGCTCGATACAATGCCCACCAATATCAAAATGGCAGCAAGTAAAATGAGCTTGTCAACGGGAAACATAAACGGAGAACCCTTCTAAAAAGGTACTGATAGTTTGAATGGCAGCGTGTCTCTAAAGCGGTGCCACTAATGAATAACTGAACAACTACGTAGTTAGCTCTTTGCGAGGATAGGCGGTGCCCGACCGGGGGGAAGAAGGAGGGCACAGCCGCTGGTGTCGTTTGAAACGACACGGCCAAGAATTGCCTGGTGGGAGATAGCTGAATGCAGCGAGGCGAAAAAGCTAACGGGTGGGGGATCGTCGGCTGACCATTCGATGGCCTTCAAAAGCTCTTTATCTACCTGCCGCTTGGTGGCAGCGTTTCTTATTCGTAGCTTGGTGGGGAGTGGCGCGAAAGCGTAGTGACTCGAAAGACTTTTCAGGCTTTCATCGGTCTGTTGCAGCTCGATGAAATGTGGCTTGTAAAACTGTTCGACGGCACCCGATAGCAAGACCAGAAAACAGCCCAGAAGCAGGATCTGGGATGCCCAGAGAGGCGCATGCCCGACGTTTTTTCCATCCCCACCCCCTTGCTGCATCGAGTCTTCCTTGAACAAGCCAACTATGTAGCTGTTATACCTTAGGTGGAGTTGGTTTGCATCAGCCCACCAGTGGCATGACATCCACTTCGACTTCCAGGCGGTGTTCGCCGCCCCCGTTCATGACGCCTTTTAGCGGGGCTACGTCGGCGTAATCTCGCCCCCAGGCCAGTACAGGGTGCTGTTCACTGGCCACGGTGCCATTGGTGGGGTCTAGGGCCAGCCACCCCCATTCGGGAATCCAGGTCGCCAACCATGCATGGGAAGCATCTGCGCCGATCAGGCGTGGCTGCCCGGGCGGGGGCTGGGTTTCCAAATAGCCACTGACATAGCGCGCAGCAAGACCTACCGAACGCAATGCACCAATCGCGAGATGAGCAAAATCCTGGCAGACACCCCGCCGGTTGGCGAGTACTTCGCTTAGCGGCGTTGCGAGTGTGGTAAAGCTGGGGTCGTACTCGAAGGTTTGATGAATCAGTTCATTGAGCGCGAGAGTCGCCTCGACTATTGGCCTGCCTGGGGTAAAGCAGCTGTGGGCAAAGGTGGCCAGCTCATCATTACGGCGAATAAACGGTGAGTCGAGGCGGTAAAGTTGAATGTCAAAACTGTTGTTCTGGCTAAGCTGCTGAGCGACTTGTTCCCACGTCGTTGAGGTGGTGGGTAGCGCTGCTAAGGGGTGTGTACTCAACTGCGTTACCACCGTGACATCCAAGGTTTGATGAACTTCCTCCATGGCGAAATAGAGCACTCGATTGCCGAATACATCGCGGCGCTCCATCTGTACCTGCGGCGTGGGGCTGATCTGCAGTTCCGAGGCACCACAGTGCTGATGCGGCGTTTTACGTGGTAGTACCCGAGCTTCACTATGGCACAGCGTCACGGGGGCGCTGTAGTGGTAGCGGGTGGTATGGCGCAGCGTGTAGTTCATGCATCAGGCTCCATGCTGACTAACTGGCGTGGCCGCTCCACGTGGCTGAAATGACTCTGACTGATGGCTTCAGAAAGCGGGCTTAAGGGTTCAATTAAAGCATCCAGCAGTTGCTCTAAGGCATCCTGTGCCTCCGGTGTATCGGCTAGATGACTTAAGCGATCAATGTCGGCCAGGTGCAGTGCCGCATTGGCCTGAATTAATAGCCGCCGTTCGGCGTTACGGTAGGGCGATGAGCTGCCCGGCAGGCGATCCACCTGTCGTTCAATGCGCTTGAGCATATAGCCCACCGAGCGAGGATTGGTTTCATCGAACAGCAGTAGATCGAGAATCGCCGCAGGGTGAAGCTCACTGCGGTAGCGGCGGCGATAGGCGGTAAAGTTATCGGTGGTGGCGAGCACGACTTCCCACAACGCCAGCCCCGGCGAGTGCGGCGCATTGAGGGTGAGCTTGAGCAGCGAGAGCAGTCCCAGCACGCGATCCAGGAAGCGGCCGATATCCATAAACCGCCAGCCGTAGTGATGGGGCATGGTTTCGTTACACAGCCCGAAGAAGGCGGCTAGCTGAGCAGACAGCCCTTCGCAAGCGCGCCGCGCCGCGCTTGCCCCCAAGCTGGGGTTGAAGGTAGCCATGCGCTGACGCAGTTGATGCACCACCCGCCAGGAGTCATCGCCTAAGTGGTCACGCACGCTGCGTGCGTTGCGCATTAGTTGGGCAAACAGTGGCTGTAAGGCCTGGGGATCCACGTCATCAAACTGCGCCAGTAACGCGGCGCGCTTTAGATCAAAACCAATCAAAGGTGCCTGTAGTCGCTGTTGGTCCTCTTCGTTTAGCGTGGTGATATCCAGTGCCAGCAGAAGTTCATCGAGCAGCTGATCGGCGATCTCATCCTGGTCGTACTCCATTAGCCTCATTAGCGCTTCACGCAGAAGTCGCGCGCGGGTGTCTAAGCGCTCGCCGTAGCGGCCTAACCAAAACAGGCTTTCGGCTACTCGGCTGGGTAGGTCGGTGCCGTCACGGGTGGCCACCACCGGGCCGCGGGCCTGGCGGAGCTGGCTGACATGGGGCTGAGGAGAGGCTGCCGTAACCCAGACATCTTTAACGATGGTGCTGCTTAGTGATGGCAAGCCAGGTTCGCCAACCCAAGCTAAACCACCGGGCATTACTTGGTACTCGCCAGCCGCACTATTTTTAGCAGCAGTGCTGCTTTTGGCAGTGGCATTGGGGGTGCGTGTTACAAAGCAGCGTAGGTTGAGCGTGGTGGGCTCCAGGCGCTGTAGGTGGCTATCAAAAACCGGCGCGGTGGCTGGCTGCGTCGTGGCATTGACGTTGGGCAGCAGCAGGGTCTCACCCAGAAGATGCTCGCACAGCATCGGTAAGTAGTCCGCTAACACCGGGGCTTCCAAAATGCCTACCCCCAAGGCGTTAGATAGCGCCACGCCGCCTGAGCGCATGGCCTGGAGTAGCCCGGGTACGCCCAGCTGCGAATCGCCGCGCAGTTCCAGCGGGTCGCAGTAAGCGTCGTCGCAGTGGCGCAGTATCACATCGACTGGCTGCAACCCCCCCAGGGTGCGCAGCCATACTTGGGTATCGCGTACGACTAAATCCTGGCCTTCTACCAGTGCAATATTGAGGTAATTGGCTAAATAGGCGTGCTCAAAATAGCGTGGGCTCCCCGGCCCCGGCGTTAATAAGATAAGCGTGGGGTTATCGCGATGCTGATAGGCCATGGCGATCAGCGTGCGGTGGTGTAGGTCAAGAAACCCCGCTAGCCGCTTTAAGGGCGCATTGCGATACATATCCGGCAGGGCGCGGGCCATCAGTATACGGTTTTCGAGCGCAAGCCCAGTACCGGATGGCGCCTGTAGGCGGTCTGCCAACACCCGCCACTGGCCCTGAGTATCCTGAATCACATCCACACCGTGGAAAATAATCGGCGCGCGGTCATTGGGCAGCGACTGGTGGCAGGGCAGTAATAAATGCGCTGAGGCAAGCAGCTCTTGGGTGGGGAGTAGTCCAGCCTCAAAGAGCGTTTTGGGCCCATAGATATCGTCGTAGAGGGCGCTCAGCAGACGACTGCGCTGGATTAGCCCCGCTTCTAATGCTTGCCACTGTGGTTCATCAATCACCCAGGGTAGCGGGTCGAGCCGCCACGAACGCCCCTGGGTTTCATCATGCATATTGAAAATTACGCCGTTTTCAGCCAGTAGGCGCTGAATCTCGTCATGCTGCTGGTGACGACCCGTCGGGCCCAGGCCCTCCAATGAGCCGAGTAAGCTCTGCCAGCCAGGGCGTAACTGCCCCTGGCCATCGAGCATGGCGTCGAACGTGCCGGGCTGTCCCTTGCCTAGCTGGTGTAAGTAATCCTCAATGAGCCCGTTAGCCACGGGCGCGAGAAGTGAGGGAGAGACAGGGGCCGTCATTATCCTTGTAATCCTAAGCAGTAGGAGGCGGATTATCCTGCACTAGTCGCTAAGAGAAAAGCATTAGCTAGGCGTCCAGCGCAGGTCGAGGGTCTGCGGCAGTTCCAGGCTGGGGGGTTCCAGCTTGGGAACCTGATGGCCATGACTATGGCCGCTGTCACTAAAACGCCCCAGTCTTCGCGCTTCGGCTTCAAACGCATTGACCGGGAAGGTATCGAAATTACGCCCTGTGGGGTGCACTACGTAGTAAGTACAGCCCGCGACTGAGCGCTGGTTCCAGGTGTCGATCACATCAAACACCAGCGGCGCGTGAATGGGGATCTGCGGATGCAGCGCCGAGGGCGGCTGCCAAGCGCGGTAACGCACCCCGGCCACCGATTCGCCGTTTCTGCCGGTAGCTGAAAGGGGCACCCGGCGGCCGTTGCAGGTCACCACATAGCGGTCACCGCTCATGCCACTCACCTTGACTTCCAGGCGCTCCACTGAGGAATCCACGTAGCGGGCAGTGCCGCCAGCTGAGGCCTCTTCGCCCAATACATGCCAGGGTTCGATGGCTTGGCGCAGCTCAATATCCAGCATGGGGGTGTGCAAGCGTCCGTGCAGCGGGAAGCGAAACTCCAGGAAGGGGGCGAACCACTCTAGATCAAAATCGAAGCCGTGGTGGCGCAAGTCACCCAGCACGTCGTCAAGGTCGCTCCAGAGGTAGTGGGGAAGCATCCAGCGATCCTGCAAGGCGCTGCCCCAGCGCACCGGTTTGGCTCGGTAGGGCGTTTTCCAGCAGCGGGCTACCAGTGCGCGGATCAGCAGCATCTGCATCAGCCCCATGCGGGCATGGGGTGGCATCTCAAAGCCGCGTAGTTCCAGTAAGCCGAGGCGACCGCTGTCGCTATCCGGCGAGTAGAGTTTGTCGATACAGAATTCGGCGCGGTGAGTATTGCCGGTTAAGTCGGTGAGCAGGTGGCGCAATAAGCGATCGACCAGCCAGGGCTGCACCACTTCGCCTTCGGGCATTTGCTGTAGGGCGATCTCCAGCTCATAGAGGGCTTCATGGCGAGCTTCATCCACCCGCGGCGCCTGGCTGGTGGGGCCAATAAACAGACCCGAAAACAGGTAAGAGAGACTCGGGTGGTGCTGCCAGTAGGTGACTAAACTGGCGAGCAGGTCCGGACGACGCAAAAACGGTGAATCGTCAGGCGTCAACCCGCCCAGGGTGACATGGTTGCCACCGCCGGTACCGGTGTGGCGGCCATCGAGCATAAATTTTTCAGTGCCCAGGCGGGTTTCCCGTGCTTCAGCGTAAAGCCGTTCGGTTTGTGCCACCAGGGTTTGCCAACTGGCCGCAGGCATAATATTCACTTCGATCACGCCTGGGTCGGGGGTGATCATAAAATTTTCCAGACGCGGATCCCGAGGGGGCGAGTAGCCCTCTATCATGACCGGGCAAGCGAGTTCCTTGGCGCACTCCTCAACGGTGCTAAGTAGATCCAGGTAGTGCTCTAAGCCGGTCAGCGGGGGCAGGAAAATATTTAGGCGACCATCCCGTGGCTCCACACATAGGCTGGTGTGAATAACATTACTTTCCCTATCGCTGTTTGCCTGGGGCTGCTGTTGAACGGATTCGCCCTCGGGGTGTGATGGGCTCGGGTGGCTTGAGCGCCCCAAGCGTTCGGCATCACTGATATGCAGCTGTTCGGCGTTGCGGCGGGCAACTTCACCGTGAATATCACCCAGTTCAGGCCGAGGAGCGAACAGCGATTCAGGCTGCGGCTGCTCCTCTGGGTCAGCCCAGGGAAGCGTTGAAAGGGGTAAGCGTAGGCCCATGGGCGAATCGCCGGGCACCAGAAATAAGTGGTCGCGCTTGAGCGGCCAGCGGCCGCTCTCCCAGCGGTGGGCTTGGCTGATCGAGTGGCGCAGCGGCAGGGCGTAGCCCACGACTTCGTCTAACCCCTGCTCCAATAAGCGAGCTAAACGGTGGCGTTCGGCGTCATCTTTTAGATTGGCTTCGCGTGGGTCGACATTGACCGGCAGCGATTGCTCTTTCCAGAGGTAGTAGTAGGCATCTTCATACGCCGGAATCCAGTAGCGCTCAGCCACGCCCAGGCGTTCGCTAAGTGCTTTGGTAAAGCGTTGGGCAGTGGTGTCATCCACGGCTACCTTGGGGGCGCCTTCCATACAAGCTAGCCATTTTGGATCTCGCCATAGCGGCACGCCATCTTTCCGCCAATAGCAGGCCAGCGCCCAGCGCGGTAACGGTTCACCGGGGTACCATTTGCCCTGCTGTTGCTGAATAGCGCTGCCGGGCGCATAGGCGGCTTGCAGCCGGGTTAGCAGTGCCTCGGCGCGCTCGCGCTTGTGCTCACCTAACGCTTCGGTATTCCACTGTGGGCTCTCCATATCGTCGACGGATACAAACGTGGGTTCGCCCCCCATAGTAAGGCGAACGTCCTGCTGTAAGAGTTCAGCGTCCACTTGGTCGCCCAGCGTGCAGATACGGTGCCACTGTTCATCGCTATAGGGCTTGGTGACCCGTGGGTCTTCATGGATGCGCTCGACCTCCATGGTCACATCAAAGGTGACTTCACACTTATCCGAAAATCCGGTGATGGCCGCGGCGCTACCCGTCGTCGGAGTGGCGGCGAGGGGAATGTGTCCTTCGCCAGCGAATAGACCTGAGGTGGGGTCAAGGCCTACCCAGCCGGCGCCGGGCAGGAAGACTTCGGTCCAGGCGTGCAGGTCGGTGAAGTCCACCTCGCTGCCGCTCGGGCCGTCCAGCGCTTTAACATCTGACTTGAGCTGAATGAGATAGCCGGACACAAAACGAGCGGCGAGGCCCAGATGGCGGAAAATTTGCACCAGCAGCCAGGCACTGTCGCGGCAGGAGCCGCTGGCGAGTGTCAGCGTCTCTTCGCAGCTCTGGACACCGGGCTCCAGGCGCACTAGGTAACCGATGTCATTCTGCAGACGTTGATTAAGCGCGACCAGAAAATCGACGGTGGTAGTCGGTTCACGGGGAACGGCTTTGAGCCACTCCATCAGCCGTGGCCCTGATTCGGTTATTTCAAGATAGGGGCTTAGTTCTTGGCGCAGCGCTTCTGGGTAAGCAAAGGGAATCGTTTGCGCAATGTCGTCCAAGAAGAAATCGAACGGGTTAATCACCGTCATCGGGACGATTAGCTCGACGGCAATGGTTAACTCTTGGCGCGGTTCAGGGAACACCACGCGAGCATTGAAGTTGCCGAACGGATCCTGTTGCCAGTTTAAAAAGTGGTCATCGCCGGAGAGTTTGAGCGAGTACGCTTCGATATGAGTACGGCAGTGGGGCGCTGGGCGCAGTCGAATAACATGGGGCGAAAGACGCACCGGGCGGTCAAAGTGGTAAGTCGTACGATGATACAAGGCAACGCGAATGGTCATGAGCCACCCTCAAAAGAACCGTTATTAACCGGCTGGTCGGTTGGGTTAAGGAATAACCGAACGTTTCGCAAGTATCGTTCCACTTTTACTTTTTTGCAGCCGCTATCTTAACTAAGACGTTTAACTAAAGTGGAAAGCGCTTTGCGCACCAATTTGACGCCACTTTTATGCACCAATGCGGCGCATAAAAGCGCTTTAATTTTCTCGTGCTCTCTGTCAAGTAGCGTTTAAGTAAGTGAACGTTGAAATATCGCAAAAGATGGTACGCATTTTGCTCTCAATTGTTTGATTGTTTTGCACGCGGCAGGCCTACACTGAGCATTGAGGAAGTTGCCGCTTCCACCCCAGCGCCAGGAGAGCGCCCATGAGCCAAGTGAATTGGAATAACTATGCGTGTCGTGATTACTACGATGAGCTGATGGCCGCTCCCGGTCAGCCACGCGAGTCAGCGGGTGAATTGTGCAACATGTTGGCAAGGTTTAGCGCCGAGGAGTTAGCGGAGCGAAAAACCGCGGCGGAGATCGCTATTCGTACCATGGGGATTACCTTCACCGTCTACTCTGAAGGCGCGATGATTGACCGTGCCTGGCCCTTTGATATTGTGCCGCGAATCATTCCCGCCAGTGAGTGGCGTAAAACCGAGGCAGGCCTTAAGCAGCGCGTGCAGGCGCTGAATCTATTTATCGATGACCTTTACCATGATCAAAAAGTCATTAAGGACAAAGTACTGCCCGCCGAGGTGCTGGCACAATCGGTTAATTTCCGCCCCCAGTGTGTTGGCATTAACCCCCCTCACGGCGTATGGGCTCATGTATGTGGCTCTGACCTGGTGCGCGATGGCGACGGGACGCTCTACGTGCTGGAGGATAACTTACGCATTCCTTCCGGTGTCTCCTACATGCTGGAAAACCGCAATGTCACCAAGCGGGTACTGCCGGAGTTGTTCGCCTCAGGCAAGATTTTGCCCGTTGATGACTATGTGGCTCAGCTTTACGACATGCTGGCGGCGATGTCGCCAAGGCCAGGTGATGACCCCCAGGTAGTGGTACTGACCCCCGGGATCTACAACTCTGCCTATTTTGAGCACGCCTATCTTGCCCAGCAAATGGGCGTCGAGCTGGTGCAGGGAAGTGATCTACTCGTTGATGACGATGATGTGGTGTACATGCGCACCGTGGAAGGGCTACGCCGGGTCGATGTTATTTACCGCCGTGTAGACGATGAGTTTCTCGACCCGGAAGCATTTAACCCGGAATCCATGCTGGGGGTGGCGGGCCTAATGCGCGCCTGGCGGGCGGGGAAAGTAGCACTTGCCAATGCTCCGGGGGCCGGCGTGGCGGACGATAAGGTCGTTTACGCCTTTGTTCCCGCGTTGATTCGCTACTACCTCGATCAAGAGCCGCTGATCCCCAACGTGCCCAGCTACCTGTGTATGTTCGAGGACGATCGCCGCTATGTACTCGACCACCTGGATGAATTGGTAGTGAAACCGGCCAATGAGTCGGGGGGCTACGGCATGCTCATTGGCCCACGCTCAACCAAAGAGACCCGCGAAGAGTTTGCCCGCTTGATTAAGGCGAACCCGCGCAACTATATGGCTCAACCGACCCTGGCACTGTCGACCACGCCTACGCTGGCGAATGGATTACCGCAGCCGCGCCATGTGGATTTGCGCCCCTTCATTCTTTCGGGGCCAGAAATCCATGTCACCACCGGTGGACTAACCCGCGTGGCATTGATAGAGGGTTCGTTGGTGGTGAACTCTTCTCAAGGTGGCGGCAGTAAAGACACCTGGATTGTAGAAACCGACGATAAGGCGGCAGCGGCCGCGGTGAAAGGAGCCTAACGCCATGCTGTCACGCGTTGCAGAGAACCTCTACTGGATGGCGCGCTATATTGAACGTGCGGAAGACACTGCCCGTTTGCTGAGTGTCAATAGCCACCTTATGCTCGATTTGCCGGGTCGCTTACCGCTCGGTTGGGCACCCCTTATCGAAATGACCGGCAGTCTGGAAGCCTTTACCGCACGCCATAAAGACTTTGATGAACGCAATGTGGTGCACTTTTTATGCGCTGATACTGACAATGATATTTCGATTATCTCTGCGCTTGCCAGTGCCCGTGAGAACCTCAGAACCACTCGGGATGTGGTGCCCCGGGAGATTTGGGAAGAGGTTAACCAGCTCTATCTGAGCGTGGCTGATCATGCCGAAAACGGTGTTAGTCCACGCCGTCGCGATAGCTTTCTCAAAAGCGTCATCCGTAGCTGCCAGGCGTTGACGGGCCTGATTGAAGGCACGTTAAGCCATGGCCCTGCGCGTACCTTTATTGAGCTGGGGCGTCAGTTAGAGCGGGCCGATATGACTACTCGCATCGTGGATGTGCGCTCTGCCAGCCTGCTGCCGCAAAACCCTGAAGAGCTACTGCCGTTTGAAAACCTGCAGTGGATGAGCGTACTCAAATCGCTCACCGCCTACCAAATGTACCGTCAGCAGGTACGCTTACGCGTTCGGGGCCCGGATGTGCTGCGCTTTTTGCTGCAAGATCCTAATCTGCCACGCTCCATTGCCTGCAGCTTGGAGACGCTGGGCCATGAGCTGACGCTACTGCCAAGACAGGATCGACCGGCAGCGACCGTTTCACTGGTGCGCGCCGATGTGGTGGATGCCGATATTCAAGCGCTGGCCCACTCACCCAGCAAGCTGCACCTGTTTATCGACGAACTGCAGATCGGCTTTGCCGCTATCCACGATACGCTTAGCGCAACCTACTTTGTGAATGACGACAGCGTGCCCCGCGTTACCCAAACTCAGAGTCAGAGCCAGAGTCAAAGCCACGCGGGGGATAACGATAACGACTAACCAGTGGTGGAGTCGCTTTCTAGCGGGCTGGCGGCCTGTACGATTTGATGCAGGTACGCCAGCTTCTCGCGCACCGCCGGGGCAAGCACCCCTGGGGCCAAATCGAGCAGGCCCATATCCCGGTTGAGCTCATTCACTGCCATCCCTACATGATGAAAGGCAATCAGCATGCTCTCCAGACTGCCGTCGTACTCAACGTGGGTAATGCCCATGTGCAGTGCGGTATCCAGTACGGCGACCATGTCCAAGTAATAGGCGAACGTTTCGGCAAAATCCTCCCAAGGGTGCATGGTGGCGTAGGCGGAGATGAAGCGGTTGGGCCAGTCGCCGGGGGCTCCCTGCTGGTAGTAACGCTCTAACGCTTCGGTATAGCTTGGCCGGTGGTGGTTGCCAAATACTGCACGACACGTTTCTTCATCGCGATCCTTAACCAATAGATCCCAATAGTAGTGGCCGATCTCATGGCGGAAGTGGCCAATCAGCGTGCGGTGGGATTCATTCATATCAACCCGCAGGCGCTCGCGTTCAACGTCGTCGGCTTCTTTGACGTTGATGGTGATGTGCCCCGATGCATGGCCGGTATACACCTTCTCCTGCTTGGCGGTGGAGCGCCATAAGCCCTGGTCGGGCAGGGCATCGGCCATAAATGAGAAGCTTAACGGCACACTAATGTCATCGTCTTTGGTGCCGTGGGGAAGTTTAAGTAGATCCAGAGTATGAAAAAGGCGCCGTTTCGCTGCCTCTAGTGCCGCCCAGCGCTCGCGATGGCCGGCAATAGTGAGATTGGGTATTACTTCATTGTAACGGCAGCAGTCGCAGAGTGTGTCTGCTTGGCCGTGCTCCATCACTACTAGGCGATTGCACACATTTTCAACGGCGTAGTTGTGGCACTTCAATAGCGCCGTATTGCAACCTGGGTGGGTACAGCGATAGCCGCCGTTATCCAAGGGCTCAATGGCCACGATATTGCTACAAGCAGGGCACCAACCTACTTCTGACTGACAGGCAAGGCAGTGGGTATTTTCGTAGAACAGCGGATTGCCACAGCGGCAGCTAAAGGTCTGCATAGATAATTCCCTGTGTTTAAACACGAGCTTTCGCCGTGGGCGATCCGCAAGCCTGCGGCGCACTGATTAGCCGAAGCATAGCCAGCGCGGTATCACAATGGAAAGGCTAATTGACGTTCTGGCGTAGATTTTGTTTACTCATGAGATACTTGGTTGACGTTAACGTCAACTTGCTGCTATACCCTGTGTACTTGTCTTACCGCGATGCGTTTTAAAAACAGCTTTTTTTAATACTTGCAACCATAACAACCACAACCATAAATAGGAGCAACGCTATGTCCGTTCGCGAAATTCCCATGTATATCGATGGCCAGCCTGTCCAGTCACAGAGCCAGGAGTGGCGCGACGTGGTCAACCCTGCGACGCAAGAAGTAGTGGCTCGAGTGCCATTCTGTACCGCTGACGAAGTAGAACGCGCTATCAGTAGTGCCAAAGAAGCGTTCAAGGAGTGGCGTAAAGTGCCGCTGGGGAAGCGCATGCGCATTATGCTCAAGCTGCAAGCGCTGATTCGCGACAATACCGCTGAACTCGCGGCACTGATTACTGAAGAGCATGGTAAAACCCTGCCCGATGCGGAAGGCGAAGTGGGTCGTGGTCTGGAAGTGGTAGAGCACGCTTGTTCGATTACTTCGTTGCAGTTGGGTGAATTAGCCGAAAACGCTGCCAACGAGGTAGACGTTTACACCATGCACCAGCCGCTGGGGGTGGGGGCTGGGATTACCGCCTTTAACTTCCCGATTATGTTGCCCTGTTTTATGTTCCCGCTGGCGATTGCCACCGGAAATACCTTTGTGCTTAAGCCCTCCGAACAGGATCCCAGCTCCACCATGCGCTTAGTGGAGCTAGCCCATGAAGCGGGTATCCCAGCGGGCGTGCTCAACGTAGTGCACGGTGGCCCGGACGTGGCCAATCAAATTGCCGATCATCAGGATATCAAAGCGCTCTCGTTCATCGGCTCTACCCATGTGGGGTCGCTGCTGTATAACCGTGCAGCAGCAGCGGGCAAGCGCATGCAGGCGATGATGGGCGCCAAGAATCACTGTGTGGTTATGCCTGATGCTAACCGTAGTCAAGCGATCAACAACCTGCTGGGCTCAGCTTTTGGCGCTGCGGGCCAACGCTGCATGGCTAACTCGGTAGTAGTGCTGGTGGGCGAGGCGCGTGAGTGGCTGAGCGATATCGTTGATGCGGCGCGTGAAATGAAAGTCGGCCCGGGCACCCAGCTCGATGCGGACTTGGGCCCGCTGGTGTCACCTGCTGCCCGTGATCGTGTACTACGTTTAATCGATGCAGGGGAGAAAGAGGGCGCCAAACTGATGGTTGATGGTCGCAAGGTTCAGGTAGAGGGTTACCCCAACGGTAACTTCGTGGGGCCGACCCTGTTTGCCGATGTAACCGCCGATATGAGCATTTATCGCGAAGAGATTTTTGGCCCCGTGCTGTGTGTGGTCAGTGTTGAAACCCTGGATGAGGCGATTGCCTTTATCAATGCCAACCCTAACGGCAACGGTACCTCTATCTTTACGAACTCGGGTTGGGTAGCGCGCCGGTTTGAAACCGATATAGACGTTGGCCAAATTGGTATCAACGTGCCAATTCCGGTACCGGTTGCCTATTTCAGTTTCACCGGCTCGCGGGCTTCGAAACTAGGTGATTTAGGTCCTAACGGTAAGCAGGCGATCGCGTTCTGGACACAAACCAAAACCGTAACGGCACGTTGGTTTGAACCCGAGAATGTTTCCAGCGGTATTAATAGCACGATTTCGCTGGGTTAAACAAAATGGCGCTAACTGGCTCCGCTTTGAGCGGGGCCAGTTGCTAAAGGGGGCGGTTAACCGCCTGGCAAAACTTCAAGCCAGGCGGCTAGCTTAAAAGTTATCAAACAGCGGGAGGCTCTCTTCAAGCAGTTGCTCAATGGGGCCGAGTTGGCTTTCATGCAGCACAAGCAGCGACTCTCCCTGCATGAAGTGTTCAGCGGGGGGGACGAGTAGAGCAAACTCACCCTCTTCAAGGTGAAACTCATGTATTTCGCGCATTCCCAGCGGAGTTACACACTGCGTGCAGCGGTAGGTGTCATCTTCGCCATAAATCAGCCGATGGTACATTTTAAACAGCGTATATAGTGCCAAACCACCCTCAAAGGCTGGCCAGCGCGCAGGGGTCTCGCGAATATCGTTGGTAAGGTTTTGCCCTTCGGCTTCGGCGTCTGCAATTGCATTGGCGAGTGGGGCAGCAAGAATGGCGCTTTTGTCGGCAGGTAGCGGCGTGTTGTGCTTTGAGGCGTGTTCAAAAGCTTGTACCGCGCGCTTAAAATCAGGTACTCCACCCAGGGGGTAGTCGACATGCTGTAGGTCTTCGGGCTCAAACCCGCCGTTTTCCCAGCCATGGATAACACGAAGGGTCATCTGATCACGCTTCATTGGGCGGGCAAGTAGCATATGCAGCATGATACGAATGTGCAGCTGACGCTCATGGGTATCATTTTCAAATGCTCGGTAAGGGTCAGTAAACAGCTCGTTTAGACGACCGGGGGTATGTTCCTTGGCTTCGTTATGGCTCATGACAGTGTCCCTTTGAACGAACTGTTTATTAAGAGTAGCGCATGTTTTTTTGTCACAGAACGAATCTTCAGTATGGCGATTAGGGCGGCTTAATAAAAGCCTCGTAATTTAGCTTTTTGTTACGCAACCGCTAAGCCGTTTTTATGAGATGGCTAAACTTAACAATAAAGAGGTGAGCATGTCTTCATCATTAAGTCGTTTTAACGTACCTGAAACATTGGATGACCTGCCTGACGATATTCGCAGTACCATTTTGGCCGTTCAGGAGAAAGCGGGTTTTGTGCCCAATGTCTTTTTGATGTTGGCCCATCGCCCTGCGGAGTTTCGGGCTTTCTTTGCTTATCACGATGCGTTGATGGAGCGCGAATCAGATACCCTCACCAAAGCCGAAAAAGAGATGATTGTAGTGGCTACCAGCGCGCGTAATCGCTGCCTATATTGTGTGGTTGCTCACGGGGCACTGGTGCGCATTTACAGTAAAGACCCGCTACTCGCTGACCAAGTGGCGATCAACCATCGGGTGGCGCCGATTAGCGAGCGCCACCGGGTGATGCTCGATTTCGCCATGCACTGTGCCATCGATGTGGGTGAAATGACCGATGAATGGCTTGCCCGCCTGCTGGAAGTAGGCTTTAGCCAAGAGGATTGCTGGGATATAGGCGCGATCGCGGCGTTTTTTGGCTTGTCGAATCGGTTGGTTACCCTGGCAGGTACGCCACCCAATGAGGAGTTCTACCTGATGGGGCGAGTGCCTCGCTAAGAGGCGACCAGCGCCCCTTAACTTTACTAAGCTATGATTTTGATTGAGAATAGTTCTTGAGACAGCGCTTCGAAAAGTACCCAAAAACGTACTTAGAAAAAGCGCTTAGCAAAACACCTACATTCACTGTCGCCAGGGGAGCCCTGCATAAAAGGGCTGAGATGCGGCTACGCAGACCCTGGAACCTGATCCGGTTCGTACCGGCGGAGGAAGTGCGACATGCTTTACCTAACGTTAGCCGTGCTTGGTGCGGCGCTGTGCTGCTTTGCTTACTTAGGCCTCCGGGCTCGCTGGGTGAATGGCCCACTTGATGACTATGTCACCGCCCGTAACTCGCAAACGGCATCTACCCTGGGGCTCTCCTTCCTTGCCTCCGGCATGGGCGCATGGATTCTCTTTGCTCCTCCTGAAATCGGCGCCTTTGTTGGCCCGATGGCCCTGGCAGGCTATGCATTAGGCTCTGCGCTGCCGTTTATCGTCTTAGGACTGTATGGGCCGAAGATTCGCCGGGCGCTGCCCGAGGGGCGCAGCATCGCCGAGTTTGCCGAAGCGTGCTATGGCCCTGGTGTAAGGCGCTGGGTAACGCTGGTATCAATCGCCTATATGGCGTGTTTTTTAGCTGCCGAGCTAACCGCTATTGGCGCCATTACCGCGCTGCTTTCCGATGTGCCCCCCGCACTGGTGATTATTGGCGTGGCGCTTACCACGCTCATCTATACTGCGGCAGGTGGTCTACGGGCCAGCCTTGCCACTGACCGTTGGCAGGCGTGGTTGTTACTGGTACTGCTGTGTGTGGTCGGTGGCATGGCCCTATGGCGGCTTCCCACTATTCCCAACGAGGCTGCGCTTTCTGCCATTCCCATCACCAGTGCGCTCAGCGTAGCGTTAACGCTAGTGATCGCGGTTACCGCGGCCAATCTCTTCCATCAAGGCTATTGGCAGCGCGTGTGGGCCGCTCAAGACGATCAAAGCCTGGGGCGCGGGGCATGGTTAGGTGGCGCAATGACGGTAGTCGTCGTCATGGTGATTGGTGGTCTGGGTGTATTGGCCGCGATGAGTGGTGTGCCATTAGGCGAGCCGCCGATGCCATTTTTTGCCCTGTTAAGTGATGCTCCTGTTTGGCTGACGCTACCCGCCTTGGTATTAGCGGTGACCTTGGTGGCCTCCAGCGTTGATACGCTGCAAAATGGTATTGCCTCGTTGGTGGTCGCGCGCAGCGAGCAGCAGGGCGTATCACTGGTGGCTGCCCGCTGGGTGACAGTGGTAGTAATGGTACCGGTGGTATTAATTGCCTTGCAGGGGTTGTCAGTACTGCGTCTGTTTTTGATTGCCGACCTGCTGTGTGCTGCCATTGTGGTACCTGTGCTGTTGGGCCTGTGGCAACGAATGACGCCACTGGCCGCCATTGTAGGTGGCATCGCGGGGCTGCTGGGTGCCATTCTCCCAGGGTGGTTAAGCCAAGGAAGCTTGGTCGCCGGGATGGTGGCCGCCAGTTTTCCGGGCAGTGTCCCTACCTTGGGGCCATTCGTCGGGGCGTTAATCGCCTCAACGCTGGTGAGTGTGCTGTTAGCCTACTTAACGCTAGCTATTCGCAAGGACATCCATGATTCGAACTCTTCTGACTACCCCTGAAGGTGAGACCCACGAGGGGGATGAAAGCCTGTTGGCTGTCTGGCAGGAGACGCCTGGCAGCCATATCTGGATCGATATGCAGGGCGAGTCCCAACAAAGCGAGCGGGCGATTTTAGAGGCGTTTGAGTTTCACCCCATGGCGATTCAAGATGCCCACAAAGAGCGCCATCCGCCAAAAATTGAAGAGTTTGATAATCACACCTTGATTATTTATCGTGGCATCTCCTCCTTTGATGCCGAACTAAACTATCTGCCTCAACAGGTCTGTTTCTTTGTGGGGGAGCGATTTCTGGTCACCCTCCATCCCGGCCAAGCGCTCTCCATAGAACGGCTATTCAACGAGCACGGTAAAGCCTTGCTGGCCCATTCGCCGGAACATGTCGCGCTGCGGGTGATGTATATTTCTGCGGGCTTTTATATCGATAGCCTGCTTGAGTTCGAAACGGCGTTAAGCGATCTGGAAGACGAGCTGCTGGAAAATGGTAATGATGTGCTAATGCGCAAGATCATCACTTACCGTTCCCGGCTGGTTAAAATGCGCCGCATCTTTAGCTACCACCAGGGGATTACCCAAGAACTCACCGCTTATGACTATGAGCATTTACCGCGGGAAGAGAGCGAAACCCTGCACGCCATCAACGATGTAGCGGATCGCTTCGAACGCCTCTACACATTGACCCAAATGTACTACGACATTTGCGGTGACCTAATCGATGGCTATATCTCTATTTCCTCCCACCAGCTAAATATCACCATGCGGGTGCTCACGGTGATTACCGCGATTTTTGTGCCGCTCACGTTTATTGCCGGGATTTACGGTATGAACTTCGAAAATATGCCCGAGCTGCGTTATCAGTATGGCTACTTTTTTGTCTGGGGAGCCATGTTGGGTATTGCGGGAGTCATGATTTGGCTATTTAAGCGCAAGCATTGGTTTTAAGGACAGGTTTTAAGGACAGGTTTTAAGGACGGGGTTTAGTCTCCCCATAGAACGACTCCAGGAAACAAAAAGTTGACCCATGCATAGGTGGTCGGTGGCTGAGTGTGGCATCCTCTCCAGCGACCAAGACTATAAGGCATAAAGCCGTCGACTAGCGTTTTCACTGGGAGTTGTTCCATGACGATTATGATTATCGGGCTGCTGATTTTTTTAGGCAGCCACTCTGTACGTATCTTTGCTGAAAACTGGCGTCAGCAGCAGATTGCGAAACACGGCGAAACCACTTGGAAAGTCGCCTATTCGGCGGTATCCATCGTTGGCCTGGCCATTGCTATATACGGTTTTGGCCAGATGCGCCTTGATCCCATCTATATCTGGTACCCGCCAATGGGAATGCGCCATGCGGTGGCGCTGCTGATGGTGCCGGCCTTTATTATGCTGATGGCGGCATACATTCCGCATAACGCGATTAAGGCCAAACTTGGCCATCCGATGATGCTGGCGGTGAAAGTCTGGGCTTTTGCTCACCTGCTGGCCAACGGTCGCTTGGGTGATATTATCTTTTTTGCTGCCTTTCTTATCTGGGCTATCCTGGCGTTCAAAGCCGCCAAAAAACGTGGCCGTCTTGCACCGCCCGCGCCCATCAGCACCCATAAAATGGCCACCATTGTTACCGTACTCGTCGGCTTGGTAGCGTATGTGGTGTTTGCCTTTTACTTGCACACAGTACTGATTGGCGTCCCTGTTTTTAGCTAATCTATTTTTAGCAGTTTGACGTTAGCCCAACCTAGGAGTCACTCCATGGCCGAGACAACACACACGGTGCCCACCACAATGGCTGCTATGCTTTTGATCGGACATGGCGGTATCGAAAAGCTGGAATACCATCAGGATGTCGCCACGCCGCAGCCCAAGGCGGGCGAAGTGCTGGTGCAGGTGACCGCCACGGCGAAGAACAACACGGATCGCAAGGCGCGTGAAGGGCTGTACCCTACCAAGGACAAAGGCGATGTTACCTCCTTTGCCATGGGTGGTACGCCAACCTTAACTTTCCCGCGTATTCAAGGCGCTGACGTCGCAGGCCGCATAGTGGCGGTGGGAGAGGGCGTTGACGCCGGGCGCATTGGTCAGCGAGGTTTGCTGGATTTTAATATTTACGCCGATGAACGCCGTGATATTAATCTAACACCGGATTACTATGGCCATGGAGCCGACGGCGGCTTTGCTGAGTATATCGCTGTGCCTGCTGATCAGTTTTATCACGTGCCCAACCCCGAGCTTCACGACGCTGAATTGGCCTCAATGGGCATGTGCTCTTATCAAACGGCTTACCACATGATGACTGCCGCCAAGGTGAGTGCTGGCGAGCGTGTGCTGGTCAGTGGTGCTAGTGGCGGTGTGGGCACCGCGCTCATTCAGCTCTGCCGTATTGTGGGAGCGGTTCCGTATGCCGTTAGCCAGTTAGATAAAGCCGAGGCGCTCAAAGCACTAGGCGCAGAAGCGGTCATTGATCGTGGCGACCTGCCGACGTTTGTTGACCGAGTGCTGGAAACCACAGGCGGTAAGCCAATCGATGCGGTGATGGACTTGGTCGGCGGTGAGATGACCAACCTGTTTATCGACACCATGATTGTCGATATGCAGGGGCGTAAGAGCTACCCCCGTCTCTCCATTGCTGGTGCCAGCGGTGGCAACCTTAGCGAAATGATGTGGACCCGCGTGTACCTTTACCAAGTACAGATATTTGGCGTTTCCCATGGCACCCGCGAAGAGGCCGAACAGCTGGTGGCGTGGATTCGCAGTGGGGAATTAAATCCGGTACTTCACGCCGCTTTTAAGCTTTCTGACCTGCATGCCGCCGAGCGCTATTTTGTTAACCGGGGCAGCAATTATCTGGGCAAAATTGTGCTTGTTCCCGATGCTCAGTGGGCATCTCACGGTGCGCCGTTCGCCCTTGAAAATCCTTCTTCTGCCGTTTAGGAGCGCCGCTAGTGCATAACCTTCATACCATCCAGCTAATGGACACTCATGCCGGTGGTGACGTTAGCCGTATCGTCACAGGGGGGATTGATATTCTGCCTGGCGCCACCGTTCGCGAGCAGATGGAGTACCTGCGTGATGACGCCGACGGTTTGCGCCACCTGCTGCTCGAAGAGCCCTACGGCATCCCGGAAATGTCGGTCGACTTGTTGGTGCCGGCCACTCACCCTGAGGCGGTGGCGGGTTACATCATTATGGAAGTGATGGGGTACCCTATTTACTCTGGCTCCAACACGCTGTGTACCGCCACGGCCGTGCTGGAGAGCGGCATTGTGCCCAAGCAGGAAGGCATACAGCGCTTTAAGCTTGAAGCGCCGGCGGGGCTAGTGCAAATCGAAGCGAAGGTGCATAACGGTGTGGTGGAGTCGGTTACTTGTGGCGGCCTTCCCAGCTATATCGATACCTATCGCGATACGATTCAAGTGCCGGGGATTGGCGAAGTCACCTATTCGATCGCCTATAGCGGTGGCTTTTACGCCTTGGTCGATGCAACCGAGCTGGGCTTTAAGTTGGTGCGTGATGAGGAGCGCGCACTTTCAGAGTGTGCCTACAAAATTGTTGAGGCAATAAAAGCGCAGCGGGGCTTTTCTCACTACACTCTGGGCGATGTGGGGCCTCTGCCATTTTTGCACTTTATGGGGCCTGAAGAGCAGATAGGGGAGGGGTATACACGTTCACGGTCAACGACCTACGTTCATCCAGGCGTTATTTGCCGCAGCACAACGGGCACCGGCACCTCGGCACGTCTAGCGCTAATGAACTACGAAGGGCGTTTGAATGTAGGTGATAAGCTAGAGACGGTGTCACTGCGTGAGACGGGGTTTATCGGCACCTTCATTGGCACCCATCAGGAAGGGGCTTACCAGGTAGTGGAAAATACCATTACTGGCCGCAGCTATGTATTGGCCCACTCGGATATTGTGATTAACTGTGATGACCCGATGGTCGCGTGTGGCGAGCTACACCATATCTTGCGCGACCGTCACTCGCCGGAAGCCCTGCCTTTAGAAACATAGCCCCTAGAAACATAGCCTTCGGCTATTAAGCGTTCCCATACCGGGGTCTTTTCGGCCTCGGTCATGCTGCCCCAAACCGCAATTTCATCCAGCGTGCGACCACACCCTTCGCACACCGATGTTGTTGGTTCAATCTGACAGATTTGTATGCAGGGCGAAAGGGGGCGCTGAGCAGGAGGTGCGGCGTCTTTAGTCATTAAGAGGCCGACACCTTACCGCGCAGCGATTTAATTTTGCCCTTACGGGTTTTGTGATCGACGCGGCGGCGCTGTGAACCTTTGGTGGGCTTAGTGGCACGGCGTGCTTTTTGCTGCTTGGTGGCACTCTGTATCAGTTCTTTTAAGCGTGCCAACGCATCCTCTTTATTCAGCTCAAGCTTACGATGGCTCTGGGCTTTAATAATCACCACGCCATCTTTACTGATGCGCTGATCGGACAGCGCCATTAAGCGCTCTTTGTACAGCGGTGGCAGTGTTGAGCTAAGAATATCGAAGCGCAGATGTACCGCTGAAGCGACTTTATTGACGTTCTGGCCGCCCGCGCCTTGGGCGCGAATCTGGCTAATATCAATCTCCCAATCAGCCAGGGTAACATTGCTAGAAATGGTGAGCATTAATGATCCCTGTGTTACTCGTGAACCCATAAGGCTAGCACAATTGGCATAGTGGTGGTGCTCGTTAGGTACTTAGCTCAAGTTTTAGCGTGCCTAATTAACTGGCTAGATTGTTGACCGGCTGGCCATTGATGTAGGCCAGCAGGTTACTAAACGCATCGCCAAAGTAGAGTTCGTAGCTATCCTTTTCCACATAGCCAAGGTGTGGTGTGGCGACCAGATTGGGCAGTCCCAGCAGTGAGTTTTCGAATACAGGTTCTGCATCGAATACGTCTACCGCAGCTTGACCGGGTCGCCCGACTTTTAGTGCTTGCTCCAGCGCCCCAGGTGCCACTAGCTGAGAACGGCTGGTATTCACCAACAGAGATGTGGGTTTCATCTGGTCTAGGGTTTCAGCGTTGACGATACCGCGAGTATCGTCGTTTAAACGAAGGTGTAGGCTGAGCACATCCGCACGCTGGAACAAATCAGCCTGATTTTTGGCTACCTCTAGTCCAGCATCTGAAGCGCGCTGGCGGGTGCCTTCTCTTCCCCACACCAGAACGTTCATTTCAAATGCCTGGCCATAGCGCGCTACTAAGCTGCCGATTTTGCCATAGCCAAAAATGCCTAGGGTGCGGCCTTTAAGGCCCGTGCCTAAGGTACGCTGCCAACGGCCCGCTTTCAGGTTCTCGACCTCTGCGGGTATATGGCGCATCGCGGCAAGCACCAAGCCCCAGGTTAATTCTGCCGCCGCATAGGGCGAGCCAGTTCCCGTCATGACAGTGATGCCATGACGGCGGCAAGCCTCCATATCCACGTGCGCTGCACCGCCACCTGTTTGGCTAATGACTTTCAGGTTGGGCAAGCGTTCAAGCAGGGCGGCCGTGATAGGCGTGCGTTCACGGATGAGTACCAACGCCTCGGCATCCTGAAAGCGCGCGCTCAATGCATCCAGGTCAGTAAGCGTATCGTGATAAACCTTTACCTCTTGACCTTCTAGCTGCTTGAAAGCGTCTAAACTGCGCACACAGTCCTGATAATCATCAGCAATGACAATCTTCATTGAATCGGTTCCTTGCTGGGCAGCATATGTTTGTAAAACGCGTCTATGCTGGCAATGCTGTTGTAAAGTGATAGCTGTTATAGGTTGATAATACGCTTAAACCCATTACTCAGGAGTCAAAAATGAGCGACTACCTATTGGATGATTCCCCACTAAGCCCAGGGGTTATTTATCGGTTGCTGTCGGGCACTGTTTGCCCCCGGCCTATTGCCTGGGTGTCTACCCAGAATAAGCTAGGAAATGCCAATTTGGCGCCATTTTCCTTTTTTAACGTGGTCAGCGTGAATCCACCGGTGCTGGCGTTTTCTCCACTGCTGAATGGTAGCGGTGAACTTAAAGATACCGTGCGCAATTTAAAAGAAGTACCTGAATGTGTCGTACATGTGGGCAGTGAAGGGTTGATAGAAGCGCTCAATACCACTAGCGCCAGCTTGCCGCCAGGAGAGGATGAGTTTGCGCTGGCCGACCTTGAAAAAGCTGAAATGCCTGGGGTCAGCGTGCCACGCATTGCCAACGCTCCCGTGGCCTTTGGTTGCAAACTGTTCGATATGATTAGCTTTGGTGACCAGCCGCTAGCAGGTACTTTGGTGCTGGCTCAGGTTGTCTCCATCCATATTGACGATTCGCTGTGGGATGGTCGCCATGTAGATATGGATCGACTCAAACCTGTTGGTCGGCTTGCAGGCAGTGATTACATCCGTATCAGTGACCGTTTCGCCATCGAAAGACCTGCTTAAAAGCATAATTTTGCGCTAATGGCGGGCATGATATCAACTGTTACAATCTAAGTAATATTTGTTACTTGGTAATCGACGATAATTAATCTTTAGTCGTATATCCTCCCGCCGATAGAGATAAGAACTGGTTGGTGATTTCGAACGCGTGCGATGTTAACCATTGCACGTATTCGCTATTGCCATTTATGTAGTGGGGAAATGATCTAGCCAGCAAGGAGCAGGTCAATGCAACGATTGGGAATCGGGTTATTAACAAAAGCCTTGTCAAAAAAGGCCTTATTAAGAATATACTTATTAAATATAGCATTAGCAGTTGGGATGTTTGTTCCACTTCTTGCGCAGGCAGAGCTGAGTTTCGGTATTGTTGCTCCTTCCAGCGGTGGGGCCGCACCGCTAGGATTGGGTATGCAAAAAGGTATCGAGACCTACTTTGCCGAGGTCAACGAGGCAGGCGGGGTTAATGGTGAAACCCTGGCGTTAATTGCCCGGGATGATCAGTACAAACCGCTGCAGGCCGCCAGTAATACCCGACAGTTGATTCAAGAGGATGAAGTGCTCGCGGCGATCGGAAATGTCGGCACTCCGACGGCCACCGTTACTATTCCCATCTTTAACGAATATGAAACGCTGCTGTATGGCGCTTTTACTGGCGCGGGTGTGCTGCGCAAGACGCCGCCTGACCGCTACGTGATTAACTACCGGGCAAGCTATGTACAAGAAACCGCCGCCATGGTGGACGGGCTGTTGGAGGCAGGTGTTTTGCCCGAGGAGATCGCCTTCTTTACGCAGAACGATAGCTTTGGCGATGCAGGATACAATGGCGCCACCCAGGCATTAACTGCCCATGGCGTCGACAATATCGCGGCACTGGCCCATGGTCGCTTTACGCGCGGTACACGCAATATTCACCAGGGCTTAGCGACGATTCTGGAAGCACCAGTAACACCTCGCGCTGTTATCATCGTCGGTACTTACGGCCCCGCAGCGGACTTCATTCGTGAAGCGAAAAATGACTTGCCAGATACGGTATTTCTGAACGTCTCCTTTGTGGGCAGCCAAGCCCTTATGGAAGAACTGGGCGATCTGGCCGAAGGCGTCATTATTACCCAAGTCGTCCCTCCGCTAAATGCTGACCTACCCGCCGTTGAGGCCTACCGCAAAGCGCTGGAAACCCATGCCCGTGGTAGTGAGCCTGACTTTATTTCCCTGGAAGGTTATTTGGCGGCAAAACTCTTTGTTGAGGGCGTAAGAGCGGCCGGTGCTAACCCTGACCGTGAGGCGATTGTGGATGGTCTGCTTGGGTTGGGCTCGGTTGATATTGGTTTGGAAGAGCCGTTGAGCTTGGGGCCAAATGACCATCAAGCCAGTGATGCGGTATGGCCAACCATTATTAAAAACGGCCGTTTCGAGTCGGTGGAATGGGCAAGCCTGTTGCCCTAAAGCTTACGTTACCTGTCTGTCCCCTGACACAAGTGAAAACAGATAATGAAAAAGACCTTAAGTATTCGAGCGATGTTGATCAGCCTGTTTTTGGCTGCAGTACTAGGCGCTGTGGTGCTGGCGGCAACCGGTTGGGTGACCAACCAACGGCTAATCAACTCCCAGCGTTATATTACCAATGATGTGTTGCCGCTTCAGGATGCCAGCATGGGCATGGTGTTAACCATGGGGGCATTTGGTCAACGCCATGCGGATTTGCTGGCCGCAGGGAGCGTGAATGACCTCAACGAGGTCACGACTCAATCGGCATTGGATGCACGTTTTCGTGATGCACGGAAAGGCCTTCAGGGGGTCGATCAAGCGCAAGGGCTGAGTGACCTGGATAGCCATTATGAGACGTTACTAGAAGGCGATACGGCGCTGGAAGCAGTGCGCCGTGAAGAGCTGAGCCTACAAACCCAGATGGCCGAACGCATCAGTGCGATGCAGGCGCTTATTTCTCAAGTGATGCTGAGTGCTGAAGATATTGCCGGCCGTACGGCGCTGGCACAGGTTCGCAGTGACCGCGAACAGCGCGAGTTAATGGAAGCCTGGCGCGAAGATGGCATGACCACGTTACCGACCCAATTGCTCGACAATATGTTTACCGCGCAAGCGGATATTGGGCGCCTGAGTGGTAATGCACGCATGGCATTAGCGCAATTGTCAGATCTTGGCCGCCAGATGATGCAAACGGATAGCGCCGATGCGCTGGTTAACTTGCGCCACAATGAAATTGCCCAGCAGGTGGGGCTTGCTCGCCAATCTCTGGCGGCGATCGCCGACGCGCCAAGCACCGAAGTAGATCAGCGCGCGCTAATCAGTGATTTGGATGCTGTCATCGTAGAGTTGGATGGGTTGATGGTATCCGATGACAACGCTGTCTATGAGCTGCGTTTACAGCAGCTAGAGTTAAATGCCCAGGTGCAAGCGGCACTCACTAATGTTGCCCAGGCCATGGCGCAGATGCGAACGGCGCTAAGTGATGTCGAAGCTTACACCGTTGCCCAGGCAGGTAGTGCGGCAACGCAAGCAGAGACCTTAGCCAACGCTGGTCGCTCGTTACTGATCATGGTCACACTGACCGTCATCGCGCTGCTTGCCATCTTTGGCTGGCGTACCATGGTGCGTGTATTGGGCCCGCTAGTGGCGATGCGCCAGCAAATGGAAAACATCAGCGGAGCCGCAGGGGAAAACGCTGACCTTTCTAAGCGACTTGAGCTTAAGCGCAATGATGAAGTGGGCCAAACTGCCCAAGCGTTTAACAACATGATGAATACTTTTGAAGGCATGGTGGCACAAATTCGTGAAAGTGCCGAAGCCATCGCGGCCAGCAGCCGACAAATTGCCGCCGGTAATGAAAACCTCTCCCAGCGTACTGACCAGCAGGCAGCATCGTTGGCGGAAACGGCTTCAAGCCTCGAGCAGATCACGGCCACGGTGAAACAGACCGCTGATTACGCTGACCAAGCCAAAGACGCTAGCGGTAATGTTGATCAGCGCGCCCGTGCCGCTGGTGAGGTATCAACGCGCACCACGGCGGCAATGGGTGATATCCGCGAGGCGAGCGAAAAGATTACCTCGATCATCAAAGCCATTGACGATATCGCTTTTCAAACCAACTTGCTGGCGCTCAACGCTTCTGTTGAAGCGGCGCGAGCGGGTGAGCAGGGCCGTGGGTTTGCCGTAGTGGCCCAAGAAGTGCGCAAATTAGCGGGACGTAGCGCCGACGAAGCGGCCCAAATTCGTCATTTGGTAGACGACAGTGTCGCCAAGGTAAGCGAGGGTGAGCAACTGGTAAACGCCTCAAGCAAACACCTGCAGGAAATCATTGATAGCCTGGGAGAGGTGACGCGCTATGTTACCGAGATTGCTGGGGCGACCCATGAGCAATCTGCTGGTATTGATCAGATCAACCAGGCAATTTCGCAGCTGGATCAGGTGACACACCAGAACGCCCGCTTGGTGCAAGAAGCGACGACTGCCAGCCATACGCTGGATGATCGTGCCGGTGATATGCATTCACTGGTAGGGCGCTTTCGGGTCGGCGACGCGGCAGGGCAACGGCATCTAGCGCTTCCGCAGCAGGAGAAAGTGACTCAGTAGTAAGCAATTACTACCTATTGTCGGAAAGCGCTTGCTAGTCTCATCTAACACGCCCTGCGTGTGCTCAAACACTCGATCAATAACCATAAGATAACCAAGAGGAGCACTGAGATGAGCAGCAAGCGCATTTTAATGATCACCGGCGATTTCACTGAAGATTATGAAACCATGGTGCCATTTCAGGCACTTATGGCAGTCGGCCATCGTGTCGATGCAGTTTGCCCCGGGAAAGCCTCGGGCGATACTGTGGCGACGGCGATTCATGACTTCGAAGGCGATCAAACCTATTCCGAAAAGCCCGGCCACCGTTTTGCCCTGAATGCCGATTTTGCCAGCATTAATCCCGCCGATTACGATGCCTTGGTAGTGCCTGGTGGACGTGCACCTGAATATCTTCGTTTGAACAAAGAGGTGCTAACCATGGTTCAGCACTTTTTTGAGACCAATAAACCCGTGGCGGCGATTTGCCACGGCGCTCAGCTATTAGCCGCTGCAAAAGTACTGGAAGGGAAGCAGTGCTCCGCTTACCCGGCCTGCCAGCCGGAAGTAGAGCTTGCGGGTGGCCACTTTGCCAACCTGGAAGTGACCGATGCGGTAACCGATGGCAACCTGGTCACCGCCCCCGCATGGCCTGCCCACCCAGCCTGGCTGGCGCAGTTTATGGCGCTACTGAATAAGTGAGCTTGGCCCACTAACCTAACGAAATTTGCGCCCAGCACCCGCTGGGCGCTCTTGTTTGCTGTGCCAATAATTGCCGCTATGCTCTAATCAGAGGATTCCTGATAATGCGTGTGGTTACGAACACCCCGAGAGACAGCGCCTATGTGTAAACTGTTTATTCAAGCCGACCCAGAGCTGTGGCGCAGCGCGACACACTCGCTGCGTATCGATGGCATGGTTACCAGCGTGCGAATGGAAAATTACTTCTGGCACATTCTCGAAGAGATTGCCCAGCGTGATGGAATGAACACGGCCCAAATGATTACCCGGCTTTATCATGAATCTATCGACGCCGGGCACGACTTGGGTAACTTTACCTCGTTTTTACGCGTTTGCGCTCTGCGTTATCAAGCGCTTCAATTGACGGGTGATATTCCTACCCAGCATCAAGTGCCTATCGCCACCCTGGATGCTGAGCAAATTTTAGCGCGTGAGGGCGGCAAAACGCGCGACCCATTGCATTAATAAGAGAGAGTAGGGCGATTATTGAAACGGTCACTCAAGTCGCGCTTCCAGCGCCGTTAAAAATTTTTCAATACGCGCTGCGTTGGTGCCCACGTCGCTGGCACCCAGACGTGATGCCGAGCGCATATCCACCTGTACTCCGTTCTCAAGCTCGGTTAGGCGAATGACCACATCATCCTCAAAGCCAAACCAGCGCGTGGTCGCGGTGGCTTCTATGTGATTGTCGGTAATTCGCGCGATCCGCCAGCCAGCCTCTTCGGCCTCAGCTTGTGCAGCAGCGAGTACCATTTGTGGGGCCTCGTCCAAGACCAGCGGCTTGATATAAGGGTAGGCTGCTTGCTGCTGCTGAGCGGTGGCATCGCCCGGGTAGTCAACCGCGTTAGGCGCCGCTTCTCGTGCGTCAGCTAACGCTTCAAAGACAGGAGGGTTCTGCGTATCGGTGGTGATGTCGTGAATCGCGGGCACTTGTTGAGCGCGTTGCCAATGCTGCCAGGGTACGTAAAGCAGTGCAGCAGCAGCGACGATAACCAGCGTGGCTATTAAGGCGGGCCTAGAGCGATGAACCAGCAGGCTAAACAGTAGCGTGACAATACTGACCGCGACTGCTCCTCCAGCGGCATAAACGCCGTTACGGAGTAAGTTGAACGCCTCGCCTAGGCTGATAAATTCGCCCCGATAAGCAGGCCCGGAGCCCGCCATCATTAGGGTCGCCACCGCTAGCAGCAAAATGGCTAAGCCAGCTAGCACGCCTGGCCAACGGCCTCCACGAGGGCGTACCGTTGTTAGTCGCGTTACCATGTTCTCTCCTTATCACAGCGTATTTCGCTATTCTTAGCACAACTATTTCTTAGCACAAACACTGGGTCAATGGGCAATGTGAACGTGTTAAAACCTGACGATAGGATATATATGACCGATAACGTAGCCGCTCTTCGCCAGCTACTGCTTAGCGCACCGCGTGACGCCCTGCCAATGACATATCAGCAGGTGGCTAGCGCGCTAGCGCTAACACCGCCGCGGACTATCGCTCAAGTCACTCAGGCGTTAGAGCAGTTAATGCGCGAAGACGCCGCACAGCAGAAGCCTTTCATCGCAGCACTGGTGGTCAGCCGGCGAGGCGGCGATTTACCTGCGGCTGGCTTTTTTGAACTAGCCGTCACCTTAGGCCGCTTTCCTGCGGATACCGCACAGCACGAGGCCGCTTACCGCGCTGAGTTTCAGAGTGCTCTTGACGAGCGTGAGAACGCAGATAAAAACGCTCAGCCTTAAGTTTCGCCACGCTGGCTAGGCGTTTTTCGCAGTGGGTCAAGCAACGGGCCAAGCCCATTATGATCAATTTCGTGCATCAGATGCAGCAGTTGGCCAATTTCCCCGGAGGGAAACCCCTCCCGAGCGAACCAGTTTAAATAAGGGCCGGGAAGGTCAGCGATAAGCCGACCCTCGTACTTGCCAAAGGGCATGGTACGCGTCACTAGCTTTTCCAGATCCTCTGGTTTCATGCAGTTACTCCTTTGATATTGAACGAAACATTTTAGGCGCCATTATCAGGCCGCTGAGCGATTTCGCCAATCAATTGGGCCAGCGCCCGGGCGGGTTCGCTCAAATGGCCGCTACTGGGATGTATCAGCCCTATGTCGCGGTGAAAGGTGCGTTCGCCTAAATCAATCGCACGCACTTTCGCTGGCCAGGGTTGCTGCGCAATCGCTTGGGGCACCAGAGCAACGCCTACCCCTTTGGCGACCAGTTTAACGATGGCCTCTAGTTCATCCACTTCGCATACTTCACGTACATTGCAGTGATTGTCACGCAGAAAGCGTTCGACCTGCCGTCCCCCAAAGGAAGCACGGTCGTAGCGGACAAACGGCTGGTGGGCGATCAGCTCCTGCCAGTGATCGCCCTCAATATGGCGCGGCACGATTAAACGAAATGGCTCGTGGGCAAGGGGCGTCCAGCGTAAATCGCTGTGCAGTGAAAAGGGCGGGCGAATAATCACCGCCATATCCAGCTCCCCAGCGTCGACTTGATTCACCAGCTCCATGGAGAGCCCAGGCACCACGCGGGTGCGGCATTCGCTATAGGCGTGATGAAAGCGCGCCAGCGCATCGGGCAGTAGCGAACGCTGTATGGACGCGATGGCCCCAATGTTGACCCGTTGAGTGGTGGCTTGGCCTGCAGTCGTCGCACCCAGCGCGCTGTAGAGGGTGAGCAGTGCATGAGCTTGCTTTAACGTTTCCTGCCCACGCTGCGTCAAGATGGCGGCACGCCCTTTACGCTCAAACAGTGGGATACCCAACTCTTCCTCGAGGCGTTTCATTTGTGCGCTTACCGCCGCTTGAGTCAGGCCAATTTTATTGCCCGCTGCGGCAAAGGTGCCTTCCTGTGCTACCGCAATCAGCGTTTTTAGCTCACGGATCATTGATCAATCCTTTTTGTGAATCAGCTAAATAGTTATTGATTTTATTTTCCCATGAGCGGCCCTAGGATTAATACAGCGGGGCTGCATAAAGTGCCCGCTAACCCTCATAAAACCCAATAATGTGGAGAATGACCATGAGCCTTTCACCCTTCCATCTGGCGATTCCCGTTTACGATGTGGCGCTGGCGCGGGCGTTTTATAATGATGTGTTTGGCCTGGAAGAGGGGCGTTCCAGCGAGCAGTGGGTCGACTTTAATTTCTTTGGCCACCAACTGGTCATTCATGAGCAGCCCAAAACGCCGGGGCAAGAGAGCGCCCACACTAATCCGGTAGATGGGCACAACGTCCCGGTGCCGCACTTTGGCGTCATATTAGCGTGGGACGAGTGGGAAGCCCTGGCCGAGCGCTTGAAATCGCGCGATACGCAGTTTGTGATCGAGCCGTATATTCGCTTTAAAGGCGAAGTAGGTGAGCAGGCCACCATGTTTCTGCTCGACCCCTGCGGAAATGCCCTGGAGTTCAAGGCGTTTAAAGATATGAGTCAGGTGTTTGCTAAATAAGCCCTGCATTAAATCTCGTTTTAAGCGCGTAACGCTTGCTCCTGGCGGCGATGCTGAAGCGGGGGCTCGCCAAAGTAGCGCTTATAGTCACGGCTAAACTGAGGCACGCTGCGGTAACCCACCGCCGCAGCGGCCTGATTGACGTTGTGATTATCCTGCAGCAGCAACTGCTGCGCTTTGATTAGGCGCAACCGCTTTAAGTACTGAGCCGGTGATGAGCGGGTAATTTGCTTAAAGTGCTGGTGAAAAGTCGAGGGGCTCATATGGGCCTGTGCCGCCAACTGCTCCACGCTAAAGTCGTCGGCAAAATGGGTGTGGAGCTTAGACAGCACCTGCACAATGCGTGAATAGTTACCATGCCCCAGTACGAGCGCCCGTAAAGCGGGACCCTGTTCTCCCTTCAGCGCTTCAAACACCACATCGCGAATGCGAGCGTTGCCCATTGTGTTGCGCTCAATGTCAGCATGTAGCGCGTTGGCCAAGCGCAATACGGCCTCCTGCATGCCCTCTGTCATGGCCACCGAGGCCATCGGCAGCGGAGCCAATGCGTTATGACCGGCATCGCCCATGGCCGTCACCATCTCGCTTAACAGCGCCGGATCCAGGCGTACCGATATACCCAGTAACGGGGCTTCCGGTGAGCCGTGAGTTTCGCACTCAAAGGGCAGTGGTAGCGTTTGCACTAAGTAGTGGCCGGGGTCGTAGTGGATTTCGCGATCACCCAGATAACCCATTTTGCGCCCTTGGGCAATGATGGTCAGGCTCGGCTCATAGAGCAGTGGCGTACGTACCTGATGGCGGCTTAAACAGAGTAACGACACGCCGGGTAGCTGCGTGTTATTGATTCCGTCGCTTTTAACCAGTGGCGCGATAACGGCAGCCAGCGCATTGCCAGCCTGAGCGGTGGAGGTCATGAGGGTTTCTCTCGGGTTTCTGGTGGTTTTTGTATAATCATAACGATTTATGGCTATTTTTTGTTATTTTATTACGTTTTGTCGGAGTATTTGGCAAAAATGACGTAGCTTCGTTCATCGCTATCACCACTGAATAGGCCAATACTATTGGCATGCCTCGCATGCGAGGGAAATGTCTGCTGATTTATACGGCAGTCTTTTGCTGATAAGGAGTTTCACCGATGAGCCAAGCATTATCCTACGCCGCATTTGCCAACGATAAGCCCTTAGCACCGTTTACTTTTGATCGTCGTCAGCCGCGCCCCGATGACGTAGCCATCGAAATTCTCTACTGTGGTGTCTGCCACAGCGATCTGCATTTTGCTCGCAATGACTGGGGCATGAGCCAGTATCCCGTCGTACCTGGCCATGAAATTGTCGGACGCGTGACCTCTGTGGGCGATAAAGTATCGCGTTTTAAAGCCGGTGACCTGGTGGGTGTCGGTTGCATGGTCGATTCATGCCGTACCTGTGCTGCCTGTAAAGATGGCGTAGAGCAGTACTGCCTGGAAGGCTTCACCATGACCTACGGCAGCGAAGATCGTCAGGATGGCACCCTAACCCAGGGTGGCTACTCCGATTCCATCGTGGTGAGCGAGCACTTTGTGCTACAGATGCCTGATGGTATTGATCTGGCCTCAGCGGCGCCGATTCTATGCGCCGGTGTAACGACTTACTCACCGCTCAAGCATCACGGCGTGGGCAAAGGCCATAAAGTCGGTGTGATCGGTATGGGTGGCTTAGGCCACATGGGCGTTAAATTGGCCAAAGCGTTGGGCGCTGAAGTCACGGTGTTCACCCGTTCCGACGCCAAGGTTGAAGAAGCCAAGCGTAACGGTGCAGACCACGTGGTGGTTTCCAGCGACCAGGCACAAATGGATGCGGTGGCTGAAACCTTCGACTTCATGCTCGACACCGTACCTGTCCAACACGATCTAAACCCCTACCTAACGTCGTTGAAGTATGACGGTACCCATATCATTGTCGGCTTGTTAGAGCCCATTGAGCCTGCTATTGAAGCGTTCAATTTGGTCTTTAAGCGTCGTGTGGTTGCCGGTTCACTAATTGGTGGCATTGCGGAGACTGAAGAGCTGCTCAAGCTGTGCGCCGATCAGGGCATTACCTGTGATATCGAGATGCTCGATATCAATAACATTAACGAAGGTTTTGAGCGCATGGAAAAAGGCGATGTGCGCTATCGTTTCGTGATTGATATGGCCACGCTAAAAAACAGTGCAGCCTAAATAACGGATTGTCTAGCTGCCTATCTATCCACTCAGGTAGGTAGCTGGAGCAAAACAAAACGGCCCGAGTCCTGCAGAGGACTCGGGCCGTTTTTCTAGCTAGCCACTTTAGCGCCTGAGGCGTTTCAACTTCGTGGTTGGCGTGTGACTCTTGCTGCCACCACGCCGGGCAAGAGCATCAAGCCTGCTAACAGCCAAGCTGGCCAGCTACCCAAGCGGGTGAAAGGCGTTAGACCCTCCATGGCGTAAAACTCACCGGTGAGCGTGGTTGTCTCAAACTGCGGCGCGCGTTCAACAATGCGTCCACTGGAATCAATAATAGCGGTAATGCCATTGCTGGTGGCGCGAACCACATAGCGTCCATTCTCTAGCGCGCGTAGGCGTGCCATCTGCAGATGCTGGTGGGGGCCAATTGAGGCGCCAAACCAGGTGTCGTTAGACACCGTCATGATGACACCGCTGTCTTGGGCTCGGCGGGCGACTAGCTGTGGGTAGATGATCTCATAGCAAATGGCGTTACCAATATGAATCCCGGCGGCCTGCATCGGTGTTTGCTCATGCTCACCTTTGGTAAAGGTCGACATGGGCAGGTCAAAAAAATCAATCGCCCCGCGGAGTACACTCTCCAGCGGCAGGTACTCACCAAAAGGCACCAGGTGTTCTTTCTGGTAGCTGCCCTCTACGTCGCCGACGCCAATCACGCTATTGAAGTAACGCTCCTGCTCGTCGCGCTGAACGATGCCGGTGAGCAGAGCGACGTCGGGCGGTAGGTTCGCTTGCACCCGCTCCAGCACCGGGCGAGCCTGGGTCTCCATCATTGGCAGGGCGGTTTCTGGCCAGATGATCAGGTCAACCTCATCGGCGACTTCGCGGGTGAGGTTGCTATAGGTATTCGCCGCCGTGCGCTGCCCTTCGGGCGTCCACTTCAGCAACTGCGGCAGGTTGCCCTGTAGCAGTGCCACGCGCGTGGGCTCGTCCACAGGCGTGGTCCACTGATGGGGGAGTGCCAAGGGAATTAACCAAATAGCCGCCAGTGGCGCAAGTGTCCACCACTGACGGCGCAGCAGTAGTTCAGCGCCAAGCGCACCGCTAAGTGCGACCAGCAGCGAGAGCAGGTAGACGCCGCCAACGGGTGCCCAGGCAGCCAGCGGCGAGTCGACGTAGCCAGAGCCCAGCAACAGCCAGGGAAAGCCGGTAAACAGGTAGGTGCGTAGCACTTCGCCCAGTACCCAGGCGCCAGCAAAGCTGATAAACGCAAGCCGGGCGGAGGTGAAGCGCCGGTAAAGCCAGAAAGTGCCGGCAAAAAACAACGCCAGAATCGTCACGAACAGCGCGGTTAGGAAAACGGCTAGCGGTACACCGGTATAGCCATAGTCGTGGATAGAGACGTACACCCAGGAGGTGCCGCTGGCGAACAGTGCCACACCGTATAACCAGCCCTTCAGGGCCGCCTGGGCGGGGGTTAAAGTGTGCAGGCCCACATAGAGTAAGCCAATGGCCACCGGGCCCAGCCACCAAAGCTCAAAAGGAGAAGCCGTTAGGGTGGTGAAACCGCCCGCCACCAGGGCGGCAAGCAGCTGTAACAAAAACGCGGGGGGTAAACCCATAGCGATAACCTATCTACGGTAAAGTGCGAGGGAGTGGATAGAAAATAGTGTGACAACAAGCGCCTAGGCTGGCTTGTTCTCCTGGTCATCATCCTCTTCGTCATCGCGGCGGGTGTCGCGATAGGCTTCGAGTAGACGGATGCGTCGGGTGTCGGCATTAAGAATCACAAACCGCCAACCGCCCAGAATGGTGTGTTCGCCGCGCCGCGGTAGATGGCCAAACTGCTGCATCACCAGGCCGCCAACGGTATCGAACTCATCGTCAGAGAACTCGGTGTCAAAGCGTTCGTTGAAATCTTCGATGGGGGTCAGCGCGCGAATGGCGTAGCGGCCATTCTCTATTTCGCGGATATCGTCCTCTTCATCGGTATCGTGCTCATCTTCGATGTCGCCAACGATCTGCTCAAGAATATCTTCGATGGTGATAATGCCCGCGGTGCCGCCGTATTCATCCACCACCACTGCCATGTGATTGTGGGTATCCCGAAACTCTTTGAGTAGGCTGTTTAGCCGTTTTGATTCAGGGATAAACATCGCCGGGCGCAAAATGTCGTCTAACTTGAACGCATCACGCTGGGCCTGTGTCTGGGAGAGCAGGGGAAGTAAATCTTTTACCAGCAGGATGCCCTTTACATCATCCAGGTTTTCACCAATCACCGGGTAGCGGGAGTGGCCGGTTTCCTGAATCAGCGGTAGGTAGCCGTCGCTGGTTTGATCCAGCGCAATGGCTGAGACCTGGGAACGGGGGATCAACACCTCACGAACCTGCTGATCGCTGATCTCAAGAGCGCCTTCGATGATCATAATGGCGTCTTGATCCAGCTTTAATTTCCCTGCGGTATGGCGTAAGAACGTCATCAACTCATCGCGTGAGCTGGGTTCGTCATTGTCTCCGGAAAGGGCGCCAAAGAGTTTCTCGAGCCAGGATTTTTGATTGGGGTTGCTCGATCGGTCTTCGCTCATGCGTCAATTCTCTCGTTTGCGGGCAGACAGTTGCTATCTCGTTGACGACATCGTTATATAAACCATGTCGTCAGGTAGCTGTTTTATCACTGAAACGGGGGATAGTACCAGATTAGTTGTTACGTGATTTAACGCACTCACCGCTAAATAATAAAGAGGTAAGGGGCTAAGCGTGTTCGCTATTGAGCGGGGGGCTGTCAGCATACGGATCAGGAATGCTTAGCTCGGCTAACAGCTCGCGCTCAAACTGCTCCATTTCCTCGGCCTCGTGATCATCAATATGATCGTAGCCCATTAAATGCAAGATGCCATGCACGACCATATGGGCGTAGTGGTGCTCGATCGACTTGTTTTGCTCGTTGGCTTCTTTGGCCACCACGGTATGGCAAATCACCAGGTCGCCGAGTAACGGTAAATCCACACCCGGCGGGCTCTCAAAAGGGAATGACAGCACGTTGGTGGTTTTGTCTTTGCCGCGGTAATCACGGTTGAGCGTTTGGCTTTCAAGCTCATCCACAAAGCGAATAGTCACTTCAAGACGCTGATCGTCAGGGTGGTGGGCAAACACACAGCCCACCCAATGGGTGAGCTGTGACAGGCTGGGTAGCAGTGGTTCGTCAATCGCCGCCTGACGATCAACGATGACTTCAATGGCCTCGCTCATCGCGAACTATCCCATGCGTCTTCGCGTGCCTGCATACGTGCGTCACGCTCTTGCTGGCGTGCCTCGCGGCGGGCACGCTCTTCCACTTCCTGCTGGGATTCGAACATATCGTAGGCTTCGATAATGCGCTGTACCAGCGGGTGGCGTACCACATCCTTGGCGGCAAAGTGGGTGACGCCGATGCCTTGAGTGTCTTTCAACACGTCGAGCACCTGAATCAGCCCTGAACGCTGGCCTTTGGGGAGATCGACCTGGGTCACGTCGCCGGTAATCACGGCGGTGGAGCCAAAGCCAATCCGGGTCAGGAACATTTTCATCTGCTCCGGGGTGGTGTTCTGGCTCTCATCCAGAATGATGTAGGAGTTATTGAGTGTGCGGCCACGCATATAGGCCAGCGGGGCAATCTCAATCACCTGACGCTCAATCAGTTTTGCCACCTGCTCGAAGCCAATCATTTCATACAGGGCATCGTAAAGGGGTCGCAGGTAGGGATCGATTTTCTGGGCCAGGTCGCCGGGCAAGAAGCCAAGTTTTTCACCCGCTTCCACCGCCGGGCGCACGAGCAGGATGCGGCGTACTTCCTGTTGGTTGAGTGCCTCAACCGCGGCGGCAACAGCGAGGTAGGTTTTACCGGTACCCGCAGGGCCAATGCCGAAATTGATGTCGTGTTCACGGATACTTGATACGTAGCGCTGCTGGTTGAGCCCGCGCGGTTTGATCATGGTGCGTGGGGTGCGCATGATCACTTCATCGCTGCTGCCGACGCCGTCAGCTTCCTCTTCTAGCGCTTCAAGCCCAGACTCTTGCAGGAACAGGTGCACAGTGTCGGCCTCAAGCTCGCTCGCCGCTGTTTCGCGATAGAGGTGTTCCAACACGTTCGCCGCTGCTTTGATGCGGTTGGCTGGGCCCGCCAGTTGGAACACATTGCCCCGGTTGCGCAGCGTCACATCTAGGCGGCTTTCAATCAGCTTCAAATGCTCGTCCTGCTGGCCGCAAAGGCTAGCAAGGCGCTGCGGATCATTGGGTTCAAGGCTTAAGGTGATGATGCGATTGGCCTGAGGTGTTGGCTGGCTCAAGAGTGGGGAACCCCTCGTTAGTGTGTGTATCGTTCAGCTTACTGCCCCACCAGAAGCGGGGCAATGATCTATGCTAACTGAAAGGTACTTTATACAGTACGGTGCCGAGAGCAGGTTTCCGCGAGGGCGCTGTGAACCCTTCCTTGGGCGCTACTTTTGCCATCTGACCGCCATGGATGGCGGAAATGCCGGAATTGTTGGGAACCCTTTCCGGCCCTGGCAAAAGACAACCTGTTCTCGCACTCGTTATCGGGCATTTATAAATGCGTTAAACAATCAATAGCGCTCAGGTGAGGCAAGCTCACCGCGTAGCGAATTGGGAAATGCTTCGGTGATCTCTACATCGACAAAGTAGCCGATTAGTTCGGTGGGGTTGGCAGCGCGGAAGTTAACCACCCGGTTATTCTCGGTACGCCCTGAGAGCTGGCCGGGGTCACGCGGCGAAAAGCCGTTAACCAGTACACGCTGTGTGCTGCCAACCATGAGGCGGCTAATTTGCGCGGTTTGCTGGATAATCCGCTCTTGTAAAATCGCCAGGCGCTGCTTTTTGACACTCTCCGGTGTTTCATCCGGCAGGCCAGAAGCAGGTGTGCCGGGGCGTGCGGAGTAAACGAAGCTGAACGAATGATCGAAGCCGATTTGATGAATTAAATTCATCGTCGCTTCAAAATCTTCTTCTGTTTCGCCGGGGAAGCCGATGATGAAGTCAGAAGAGAAGCTGATGTCCGGGCGGTTGGCGCGGATGCGCTCCATCTTTTCAATGTATTCGGCCGCCGTATGCCCGCGCTTCATGGCAGTAAGAATACGGTCTGAACCCGACTGTACCGGCAGGTGAAGGTGGCTCACCAGCTCAGGGATATCGGCAAAGGCGTCAACTAGGCTGTCGGTAAACTCCACCGGGTGTGAGGTGGTAAAGCGGATGCGGTCAATGCCCTCTACCGCCGCAACACAGGCAATCAGTTCGGCCAGGTCGATTTCATCGCCAAGCTGGTTTTCACCGCGGTAGGCATTGACGTTCTGGCCCAACAGGTTGATCTCGCGCACGCCCTGGTCGGAAAGGTGAATGACTTCATCCATCACCGCCTCAAAGGGGCGCGAGACTTCTTCACCGCGGGTGTAGGGCACCACGCAGAAGGTGCAGTACTTTGAGCAACCTTCCATGATCGACACAAACGCCGTTGCGCCATCGGAAGAGGGCTTGGGCAGGTGGTCGAATTTTTCGATCTCTGGAAAGGTGACATCTACCGCCGCAATCTGATTATTGCCACGGGCATCCAGCATTGAGGGTACGCGGTGCAGGGTTTGCGGCCCGAACACCATGTCCACGTGAGGCGCGCGCTTGCGAATGGCTTCGCCTTCCTGGCTTGCCACGCAGCCGCCCACGCCAATCACCAGGTTGGGATTGGCGTCTTTAAGTTTTTTCCAGCGTCCCAGCTGATGAAAAACTTTTTCCTGCGCTTTTTCGCGAATCGAGCAGGTGTTTAACAGAATGACATCGGCTTCACGCTCATTATCAGTGAGTTCGAGCTGGTGAGATTCGCCGAGTAGATCCGCCATGCGGGAGGAGTCGTACTCGTTCATTTGGCAGCCGTGCGTTTTGATGAAGAGCTTCTTCGCCATCGGTACCTGTCATCTATGAGTCGTCGGGGGACGAGGATGAATGGAGTGTTGTCGTGCGGTCGGCAGTGATAGTGCCCGAACCGCTGTCGTTAGTTGGCGCATTATACGGATACAAGAAACCAGCGGCTAGCGTTCATCCATAATCGATACTTGACCCTCACGATTCTATGGGTATACTACGCACCGTGTTTGAGCAGTTCCTCGATAGCTCAGTTGGTAGAGCAAATGACTGTTAATCATTGGGTCGCAGGTTCGAGTCCTGCTCGAGGAGCCAATCACTTGCTGGAAGTTATTAGCAATTTTGGTTTCGCTTTAAACACGATAGCGTTTGAAAAGACAGCGCTTATGAAAAGATAGCTTAAGCTGTTCCTCGATAGCTCAGTTGGTAGAGCAAATGACTGTTAATCATTGGGTCGCAGGTTCGAGTCCTGCTCGAGGAGCCAAGCTGTTCCGCTGTCAATATCTGTATTAACTGCCTTTTTTACGGTATACCGTCTTAGTCGGTAAGCTGTTTCAGGTAGTGCACTGTTCCTCGATAGCTCAGTTGGTAGAGCAAATGACTGTTAATCATTGGGTCGCAGGTTCGAGTCCTGCTCGAGGAGCCATTTAATCCCCCCTGTTAGTCTAAGTCTCACTGTTTCTTTAATACCCGCTGCTTAATGGCATCTGGGTGTTTTTCTGTGCCTGAATGCCGCGCATTCGCGCGGTGCTTACTGCTAACGGTTCTTGTGGCGTAAACTACACATAGTCAATCAGTCTGGGAAGTTTATGGTGGGCAAAGTGAATACACCGCAAGCCTTGCAGGTGTTTAAATGTTTAAGCGATGAGACGCGTTTGATGCTGGTACTGCTGGTGGCTCAAGAGCAGGAGCTTTGCGTGTGCGAAATGACTTATGCGCTGCAGGAGTCCCAGCCTAAAGTATCGCGTCATTTGGCTCAGCTGCGTCAGTGTGGGTTGCTGAGTGATCAGCGTGAGGGGCAGTGGGTCTATTACCGGCTTGCCCCCCAGTTGCCTGCCTGGGCTCATGAGGTGATTCGCGCGGGTGGCCAGGGCAGTGCCGCCCAGTTAGCTGCGCTGACTCGGCGCTTAACCAAAATGGGTGACCGGCCAGCCCGCCTGGCGGCGCTCTGTTGAAACCAGGGTTAAAGCCAAAACGTTAAAACCAAAACGCCGCCCCTTGCGAAGGGGCGGCGTTTTTTTAACTAGCTTATTTTAACTCGGCGTACTTAGCGCTTTGCGGCTAACCGCTGAGTGTCTTGCAGGCGGGCGTAGTCGAGCAGGATTTCAGCCGATTCGAGCACATAGGCGCGATCAACAGCCAGTGCGTCATCTTCGTCGCTTTCCCCTTCACTGTCTTGGGTTGCCTCTGCGTCCTCAATTCCTTCTGTGACGCTTTCGGTGGCATCCGTACGAGCATCCATCCACTCATCCAGCTCTTCCAGGCCCAGTGCACGACGGCGTTGGTTTTCCAGCGAAAGCTGTTCGGCTTCCTGGGCTTCCATTTCACGCTGACGCTGCTCACGATTTAAGCTCACGCTGGTGTGCTGCTCGCGTAACTGGCGGGCCAGCGTGGACTGGCGCTCTAAATAGCGGAAGTTGGCGTTGTCCTCAGCGCGTGCGTCGTGCTGGGCTATCAGCTTGTCTAGCATGGTTTCAGGTTCGCCATAGCGGCGATACTGGACATTCTGAACGGTGTCCCAGGCCAAGGCATTATCCAAACTGCTTTCACCAATACGCTCGGGATCAATCAGACTGGGGAAGTCGATATCCGGCTCAACGCCGCGATTCTGGGTGCTGTCGCCGGAAATGCGGTAGAACTTGGCGCGAGTCAGCTTGATCTGACCATGGCTCAGCTCGTTGAGCGTCTGCACGGTGCCTTTGCCAAACGTCGGCGTGCCCAGTACTAAGCCGCGACCATAATCCTGAATCGCACCGGCAAAGATTTCCGAGGCAGAGGCGGAGAGGCGATTCACCAGCACCCCTAGCGGGCCGTCATAAAGTGTCCCTGCTTCGCTGTCGCCATACAGTTGAATGCGCCCCTGGGCATCGCGCACTTGTACGGTGGGGCCGCGGTCGATAAACAGGCCAATAAGCGAGTTGGCTTCCTGGAGCGCACCGCCGCCGTTGTTGCGTAGGTCAAGCACGATACCTTCCACGCCCTCTTCTTTAAGGCGTTCGACTTCTTTGGCAACATCGCGAGTAGTGCTGCGATACTCCTCTTCACCCGCTTGCCAGGCGTCAAAATCGACGTAGAACGTCGGGATGTTAATCACCCCTAAGCGGTGAGGTTCTCCATCACGCTCGACTTCAATCACTTCGCCATGGGCGGCTTGGTCTTCAAGGCTAACGGTGTCACGGGTAATCTCAACGGTTTGCGAGCGGGTCATATCCACCGCTTGGGCAGGCACCACGTCCAAACGAACAACGGAGCCTTTGGGGCCGCGAATCAGATCCACCACGTTGTCCAGGCGCATGCCGACCACATTGACCATCTCACCCTCTTCCTGGCCTACGGCGATGATGCGATCCGCTGGCTCAAGTACACCGGCGCGCTCCGCTGGGCCGCCGGGCACAAGGCTGGAAACTTTGACATATTCACCGTCCGACTGAAGTAGGGCGCCAATGCCCTCAAGGGAGAGGCTCATCTGAATATCGAAAGATTCACCCTGGCGGGGGGATAGGTAGCCAGTATGTGGGTCGATACTGCTAGTAACGGCTGCCATCAGTACGCCAAATACATCTTCTGACTCGGTTTGCTCCAGCCGTGTTAGTTGGCCTTCATAGCGCTGGCGCAGGTTGTCTTCAATCTGTTCGCTATCCTGATCGGTCAGGGCGAGTGTTAAAGCGTCATTTTTAAGCCGCTTGCGCCATAGCTCGTCAAGCTCGCTTTGCCGGGATGCCCAGGGCGCCTCTTCACGGTCAATTTCTAAACGCTCGTTGCTTTCAAAATCGAAATCAAGGCCTTCGTCCAGCTTTGCCAACAAAGACTCAAGGCGCGACCGTTGCCGATCACTAAAGGTGTTATAGAGATCAAACGCATCATCCAACTCACCATTGAAAAGAGCGTCTGCCATGCCCGTCTCTAAGTGACGATAGGGCTCGATATCACTGCGCAGCAGGTAGGCGCGCTGGCCGTCCAGAATATCCAAATAGCGTTGGAAAGCATCCTGCGACCACGCTTCATCAAATGTAATATCAGCATAATGGCCGTAGCGGAGCGAGTCCGCAATTTCCACTGCCGCCTGGCGTTGTTCGTCGGTCGGCTCAAGTTGCGCCAAGGCGGCTGGGCTGGTAACAACCAGCATGACAGCCAGGGCGACCGAACGCGAAAGCGTTGCAAACAAGCTCATCAGTCAAGCTCTCCCGGATTTGTGTACACTCATTCTTCCCTAGACTCGCATATGACCCATGAGTTGCGTAGGTCGAAGGGGTATTGTAGCAGGTCGCCTGCGCGATGAGACTCAATCATTACTGTTATGAGGATTTCCATGTCCGAGACTTTCAACGCTGATCGTTTAACGCGGTTATGCGATTTTCTGCGCCAATCACCGACCCCGTGGCACGCTGCAGGCAATATGGCTGAGCGATTGGAGCAAGCTGGTTTTCAGCGGCTGGAAGAGAAGGCCAATTGGCAGCTAACCCCGGGCAAGCGCTACTATGTCACCCGTAATGATTCGGCGATTATTGCTTTTCAGTTGCCTGAGTCTGAAGTGACGGCGTTGCGTATGATCGGTGCCCACACCGATAGCCCTGGGCTGCATCTAAAGCCTAACGCCACGCAGTGCTCTGCAGGCTGGCTACAGTTGGGAGTGCAGGTGTATGGCGGTGTTTTGTTGGCGCCGTGGTTTGACCGTGACCTGGGGCTGGCAGGGCGTGTGCATGTGCGCCATGCCGATGGTCGCTTGGAAAGCGTATTGCTTAATGTCGATCAGGCAATTGCCATGGTGCCGAGCCTGGCGATTCACCTGGATCGTGATGTCAACGCAGGACGGCCGATTAACCCGCAGACGCAAATGGCGCCAGTATTGATGCAGAGCGATACGGCTACGCTAGGCGAGCTAGTGGCGCAGTGGTTAGAAGAGCAGCACGGCCTGCGTGCAGTGGAAGTAGTGGACTTTGAATTAGGCTTTTACGATGTTCAGCCACCGTCCCTGGTCGGTGTTAAGCAAGAACTGGTGGCCAGCGCCCGGTTGGATAACTTGCTCTCCTGCTTCATCGGTTTAGAGGCACTCTTGGCTTGCGATGGCAGTCAAGGCGCTTTGTTGGTGGCCAACGATCACGAGGAAGTCGGCAGTGCCAGTGCCTGTGGTGCCCAAGGCCCATTCTTGGCGGATGTGCTAAAGCGCATTAATGGCCAGGTGGGCAAGGGAGACGACGAGTCGCTGATTCAACTGATTCAGTCGTCGCTGATGATTTCTTGCGATAATGCCCACGCACTGCATCCTAACTTTCGCGACAAGCACGATGAGCGCCATGGTCCAGCGATTAATGGTGGCCCGGTCATCAAGGTGAACTCCAGCCAGCGTTACGCCACCAATAGTGTCACTGGTGCGCTGTTTCGCGATGTCTGTCGTGAGGCTGACGTACCCGTGCAGTCGTTTGTTACCCGGGCGGATATGGGCTGTGGCAGTACGATTGGCCCGATTACCGCCACCGAGCTGGGTGTGCCCACTATTGATGTGGGGGTGCCTCAATGGGCGATGCATTCGATTCGGGAAACCGCGGGTACTAAAGATGTCGAGTATCTAACCCGCGCCCTAACGCTATTTCTAAACCGTCCTGCGTTAAGCTAGTCCAAGCAAATAGCTGAATTTTGCTTAGCAATAACAGCTTTGCAACACAAAAAAGCCCGCTAAATAAAATTAGCGGGCTTTTAATATGCTTGGTGGCTACGCCCTGATTTGAACAGGGGACCCCATCATTATGAGTGATGTGCTCTAACCAGCTGAGCTACGTAGCCTTTCAACGGGGGCGAATGATACTGATAACCCCGCCTTAAGTCAATGTTTTATTGCTGGTCGTATGGGTGTTGCCGCTTACACATTAAAGCGGAAGTGCACCACATCGCCATCTTTGACAATGTACTCTTTGCCTTCCAGGCGCCATTTCCCGGCGTCTTTGGCTGCCTGCTCACCGCCTAGCGATACGAAGTCCTCATAGGCAACCACTTCAGCACGGATAAAGCCTTTTTGGAAGTCGGTGTGAATCACGCCAGCGGCTTCTGGGGCTGTGGCACCTTCTTTCACTGTCCAGGCGCGCACTTCTTTAACACCGGCAGTGAAGTAGGTTTGCAGACCCAGCAGTGAGTAGCCCGCGCGAATGACACGATCAAGGCCTGGTTCATCCATGCCCATCTCACTTAAGAACATCGAGCGCTCTTCATCATCCAGCTCGGCAATTTCGGCTTCCAGCTGATTGCAAACAGGCACCACAAGCGCGCCTTCTTCAGCGGCGATTTCGTTAACAATATCCAGGTAAGGATTGTTCTCAAAACCATCTTCATTGACGTTAGCGATGTACATAGTTGGCTTCAGAGTCAAAAAGCCGAAGCTCTTCACCTGGCGCTGCTCTTCCTCGCTTAATCCAAAGCTGCGTAGCGGTAAGCCTTCCGCAACGTGGGGCTGAATACGATCAAGAATCGTCTTAGTGGCAATGGCCTCTTTATCACCGCCTTTCACCGAACGAACCAGACGCTGGCTGGCTTTTTCGACAGTATCCAGGTCGGCCAGCGCCAGCTCTAAATTGATCGTTTCGATATCGGCGCGCGGGTCGACCTGGTTGGCTACGTGGATAACGTTGTCGTTGTCGAAGCAGCGCACCACATGGGCAATTGCCTGGGTTTCACGAATGTTAGCCAGAAACTTGTTGCCTAAGCCCTCACCTTTGGAGGCCCCGGCGACCAAGCCAGCAATGTCGACGAACTCCATGGTGGTCGGCAGTGTTTTTTGTGGCTTGACGATCTCGGCAAGCTTATCAAGGCGCGGATCCGGCATCGGCACGATACCCACGTTCGGCTCAATGGTACAGAAGGGGAAGTTTTCTGCATCGATGCCTGACTTGGTCAGTGCATTGAATAGTGTGGACTTGCCGACGTTAGGCAGGCCGACGATGCCGCAATTGAAACCCATAAAATGTTCCTGAGAATAAGGTGGTAGGGCGTAAAAGTAATCGCCATTCTACGAGATGCGCTAGCCGTCAGCTACCGGCGTAACTGAACAGCTTTTGGCGGCGTCTATGCTGGCTTGAGGCTGTGCAGCTGGTTCATGGCTTTGGCCCAGTCTCCCGCGAGCGCTAGCGGCAGGGTGGTGACACACTCGTCCATGGCGCGAACAATGGCCTCGTGTTCGGCCTTGCCGGGACGCCCCAGTACATAATTAGTGACTTGGCGTGCCTCGCCGGGGTGGCCAATGCCAATTCGTACCCGGTGAAACTGCTTCTGGCCGCCTAGTGCGCTAATAATATCGCGCAGGCCATTGTGGCCTCCATGCCCGCCACCGGTTTTGTAGCGTGCTTGGCCGGGGGGGAGGTCGAGCTCGTCGTGGGCGACCAGTAGGTTTTCAGGGGCAAGTTTGAAAAACTGGCACAAGGCTGCCACCGCGGCGCCACTGCGATTCATAAAGGTGGCAGGGTTGAGCAGGTGCAGTTCATGGTCGCCTAGGCGTACCTTGGCGTAGTGGCCGAAAAATTTCTTTTCCGGTCGTAGCTCTGCATGGGCGCTCTGCGCAATAGCCTCTACCAGCCAGAAACCGGCGTTATGGCGCGTGGCTTCATATTCCGCTCCGGGGTTGCCTAATCCAATAATGGCTGTTACCTGGCTCATCTTCCCACCTCGCACAAAATATTCAGAAGACCAAAACTATCCAGAAGACTAAAACAATCCAGAAAACATGGTTGACGCCGCGCCAGCGACGGCCCTAAAAAAAATCAAGCGCCGAGGCGCTTGATTCTAACATCGTGTCAGCATCACAAGGGCCATGCAGGCATGGCCCCCATAAGATGCTTAACGGGATACTTACTCGGCGCTGCTGTCTTCTTCGCCTTCGCTTTCACCATCTTCATCTTCTGCATCAGCACGCACTTTTACTTTCGTGATGCTGAGTACTGCATTGTCGTGCTCTTCACCGTGGGACAGGTCAACTGAGGTGACGCCGGCCGGTAGGGTAAGGTCAGACAGGTGCAGTGTCGTGCCAAGCTCAACGGCAGCGATGTCGACTTCGATAAAGTCAGGCAGGTCTTTCGGCAAGCAGCTGATCGCCACTTCGTTGGCCAGTACGTGCAGTTCGCCGCCTTGGTCTTTGATACCGACACACTTCTCTTCGCCCGTCACGTGCAGTGGCACGTTGATGGTGATTTCGTGAGTCGCATCAACGCGCAGGAAGTCGGCGTGGGTCAGCAACGGCTTGAAAGGGTGACGCTGCAGGTCACGAACAACGACTTGCTCTTCTTTACCTTCGATCATCAGTTTGATGACGGAAGAGAAGAAAGACTCATCTTCAATCGCTTTGTAGAAAGCGGTTTTTTCAACAGCGATGGACTGCGCGCCTTTTTCGCCACCGTATACAACGGCCGGCACTTGCTGGTTCGCACGACGCAGGCGGCGGCTCGCACCTTTCCCCAGGTCGTTACGAACGCTGGCTTTCAGGATAAAATCAGACATGGAATTGCCTCTTAGTTTAAGTAAGGAAGACGCCGCCGACCGCGACCAGACGACGACGTTTCCGTGGCCCCAAAAGGGGGCTGTATCGTCAGCGGATTAGTGGAACATCGCGCTGACAGATTCTTCGTTGCTGACCCGGCGAATCGCTTCTGCGATCAGTCCAGCAACGCTCAACTGGCGAATTTTTCCGCTACGACGGGCAACGTCAGATAACGGGATGGTGTCGGTCACCACCACTTCATCCAGTACGGAGTTGGTAATATTATCGACTGCAGGGCCGGACAGGATCGGGTGTGTCGCATAGGCCACCACGCGCTTGGCGCCGTGATCTTTTAACGCTTCACCGGCTTTACACAGCGTGCCTGCGGTGTCGATCATGTCGTCGACTACGACACAGGTGCGGCCCTCAATCTCGCCGATGATATGCATCACCTGGGCCTGGTTGGCCTGAGGGCGACGCTTATCGATAATGGCGAGATCGGCATTCAGCTGTTTGGCGATGGCACGGGCGCGAACAACGCCGCCCACGTCAGGGGAAACAACGACGAGGTCGCTGTAATTCTGACGCTCGATATCATCCAGCAGAATGGGAGAGCCGTAGACGTTGTCGACAGGAACATCAAAGAAGCCCTGGATCTGATCAGCATGTAGATCCATGGTCATCACGCGGTCAACGCCTGCTTTAACCATCATGTCCGCCACTACTTTGGCGGAAATCGGTACCCGTGCGGAGCGCACGCGGCGATCCTGGCGAGCATAACCAAAGTAGGGAAGTACCGCCGTGATGCGAGTTGCCGAGGCGCGACGCAGTGCGTCGACCATCAGGATCAACTCCATCAGATTGTCGTTTGTCGGTGCACAGGTGGATTGTAGAATGAAGACATCCTTACCGCGCACGTTCTCATTGATCTCGACTGCGATTTCGCCGTCGCTGAATTGACCCACCGTAGCGTTACCCATACGGCTATCTAAGCTCTCGGCAATTTTTTGAGCGAGTGCGGGATTGGCGTTCCCGGCGAAAACCATCAATTTTGACACGCGCAGCCACCTTTGCAGTGTTGGGGATCAGGGGTAAAAACGCAGGCCATTGTTGGGTTGGCTGGGGTACCAGGATTCGAACCTGGGAATGCCGCTACCAAAAAGCGGTGCCTTACCACTTGGCGATACCCCAGCAATAACCTAACGCGCTGACCGGGCGCTTTTAACTGCCCAGAGCGGGACTGTAAATAGCCCAGAGCGGAACTATAAATAGCCCAGAGCATCATGTAGGGGAGAGGTGTTGAGTCCGCGTGCTACCCATGCCGGCCAATGTTGTCCCGCTAATTGCGCGATTGCTTGTGCCGATTGCTGTGTATCGAAAGCAGCAAATAGACAAGCCCCCGTGCCGGTCAACCGACTAGGTGCGTGCTGTGCAAGCCAGTTCAGGGCTTCCGCAATTGGCGGATAGCGTTCCTTTACCACGGCCTCACAGTCATTGCGCCACTCCGGCGCTCCCCCCTGCAGTGCGCGCGCCATAGTAATGGGGCGGCTGTCACGTGTCAATTGCGGGTCTTGGAAGACGCCTGACGTAGACACACTAATACCCGGGTGAATAATCACAAACCAAGGGGTATCAAGCGTCACCGGGGTAAGCCGTTCGCCAACGCCTTCGCCCCAGGCGCTATGGCCATGTACGAATACCGGCACATCGGCCCCCAACTGAAGCCCCAGGCGAGCTAGTTCGACTAACGGTAGATTGAGCTGCCAGAGGTGGTTGAGCCCCACTAATGCGGTGGCTGCGTTGGAACTGCCACCCCCTAAACCGCCTCCCATCGGCAACTGCTTATCGATCGTAAGCGTAGCGCCTAGTGCAGTGCCGCTATGCTGTTGCAATAACCGTGCGGCGCGTACGATCAAATTGTCATCGTGGCTAACGCCGCTAACCTCACTGGTTAACTGAATTTCCCCGTCATCGCGGGGGGCCAACGTAAGGTGGTCGCACAGGTCGATAAACTGAAATAGCGTTTGCAGTGCGTGGTAGCCGTCTTCACGACGGCCCACTATATGCAGCATGCGGTTAAGCTTGGCCGGCGCGGGAAGCGTTAATGGCGCGTTCATTGAAACGGTTACCTTTACTCTTCGCTAGCTTGCCACTGGTTGACGACCAGCGTAATACGCACATCATCGTAGTGCATGACCATGCGCCGTGGCAGCCATAAATCGTCGACTTTCTCCCAGTCGCGGTAGTCGATTTCCCAGCCGTCTTGGGTAAGATGGCTAGGAAAGCCCAGTTCGTCGGTTTCTAGCTGATAACTGCCGGTATTGTCATTATCAGGATCACCGGGCAGGCCGCGCACCCAGTTGGGCATAGCGGTGACGGGGAGTGACCAGCCCAACTGCTCTTCCATAAGCGCTTCTGGGGTTTCTGCCTCAAAGCGGCCGTCGCTATTGGAGAGGGAGAAACGTCCCTCGCGCCCCTCAAGCACGTTGCGTCCGCCGCCAAAGGGCCCGCTGATCAGCATACGGAAATAGTAGGGGGTTTGATTCCAGTCCAGGTTGGCGCTGACGTTCTCTTCTGGGGTGCGCAATCCTGCCTTGCCGACCAGCGTCCAGGTATCGAATGCTTCTACATCGGCCTGCTGGCGCTCCCACTGACCTGCCTGGCGGCCATTTTCATCCATGGGAGCCTGGGAGGCACACCCGGCGAGCAAGAGAAGCGCGAAGCCGGCAAGCCAGAGGCGCGAAGTGTGACGTGTCAATGGCCAGCGGGGCGAGGGGGACGTCAGTGTCAACATAAACAGGCTCCATGTCAGGTGGTTATAGCGCAAGGGTAACATGATGGGGGCGCTTAAAATGGGGTTCGCAGGGTTAGGGTGCCTCTGGCGGCGTTAGTTCAGGACTTATTTAAGGACTGAGCTCAGGGCTTAGCTCAGGATAACGCTCGAGTAGCCCGTCGATCAGTGGGTGTTGGTTCGTCCGCTGCATGATTTGCTGAATCAACTGGCGCGCTTCTTCATCACGCCCCAGTGCATTTAGCACTTCGGCCAGATGCGCAGCGACCTCCTGGTCAGGTAGCTGCATATAGGCGCTTTCAAGCCAGGGCAGCGCTTCTTCAGGTTCGCCAAGGCGGAAGTAGACCCAGCCCATGCTATCGAGCACGGCAGGGTTGTCCGGATCAGCCTCGTAGGCACGCTCAATCAGCTCAAACGCCTCTTGCAAGCGCCCTGGCAAGTTAAGGTCGGCCAGTGTGTAGCCCAGCGCATTGAGCGCTTCGGCATTGTCTGGGTCGGTGCGCAGTATCTGACGTAAATCCTGCTCCATACCCGCGATGTCACCTGCTTCCCAGCGCCGCATGGCACGCATATAAAGCAGCGATGCGTCATCAGGTGTACGGCTAATTTCGCGGTCTAATAGCGCATCAGCATCCGCAGGCTGATTTATTTCGTCCAGCAACTGCACTTCGAGCATCACCAATTCAGTAAAGTAATTATCAAAGCGCATCCGTTCAATGCGTAGGAAGGCGCGAGCATCCAGCAGGCGATCTTCCTCAATCAGCATTTGCGCGGCCGCCGCGCGAGCGGGCAAAAATTCACTGCCCTCGCTGACTTGGCGATAATAGAGCAGCGCATTATCGATATCGCCTTGCTCTTGGGTGATGGCGCCAAGTAGGTAATAGGCTAAATCTGGCACGTTAGGTTGGCCAATCAGCGGCTGCAGCAAGCGTTGCGCGGGTTCGGGGTGCCCCTCTTCCAGATAAAGCTGGGCTAGCGATAAGCGCAGATCTTCATTGCCTGCATGGCTCTCTAGCAGAGCGTTGGTTTGCACTTCAGCCGCGCTAATATTGTTAAGGCGGATTTCTGCTTGAGCCAGTAGCAGGATAAACCGCACATCGTCAGGGGCGAGTTCAAGGCCCTGTTGGGCAGCGCGTTGAGCGGCAGGGTAATCCTCAACCTCCAGTGCCAAGCGAGCTTTCACCAACCATAACGCAGCAGATTCGGGGTCGAGCAACTCGACTTGATCAAGCCGCCGCTGGGCAAGCGTTGTATCACCCAGGGCGGCCTCAATCAGTGCCGTGCCCAACAGTACATCGCTGTGATGGGGCAGTTGGTCAGCGTTTGGGCGGGCTAAATGCTCACGCAACTGCTGGGCGATTAACGTTAATGGTGCCTCTTCAGCCACCGCGATCTCTGCAAAGGCGGTGATATCGCCATGGCCGCCAGCTTCAACAATCGCAATGCGCTGCTCAAGGCTGTCGAGCCAATCACCACGCTGCAGTGAAAAGGCTGCCAGCAGACGATTGGGTGCTTCTGCCTGGGGGGCAAGCTCTCGCCAGCGAAGTGCCGAGGCTTCGACTAATGAAGCTTCATCGCCAAAGCGGGCCGCGAAGGTGGCGCGCTCAGCAAGCGCTGGCTCGTGATAGCGCTTAGCCGCTTCCAGGTAGCCCTGGCTCGCGTAGCGATAGTCGCCACGCTGGCCAGCAAGCTCAGCGCCCAGCAGCGTACTGAGCCCCGCGGCATCCAGCCCGCGGGTTATTGGCGGCGCATTGCGCATTGGGTCATCGGCCCAGGTGCCGAGGTGGCTATCCTGAGGGCTGGGCGTAGATTGGCAAGCGCTCAGCAGCAGAGCAGCAGAAGCGGCCAAAGGTAATCGCATCGAATGCCGGAACATAGCGCTCACTAGTGAGAAGCCCGAACAGGTAGAGCCCTTTAAACCAGGGCCCAATAAAGAAAAGCGAGGTCGCATGCGTCTCTCGATTAAGTGGCCAGATGCCCAGCATAGCGGCTTGCCTGCCTGCGGCAAAGTGGTGTGGGCCAGATGATAGCCTGCTGTGATAGAATGTTCCTCCTTGAAAAAGTGGTCAGCAAACTTTATGCCTACTTATTAAAGACTATTGTAGGCAGCTTACAGATATTTGTAGGCAGCGCCGAACCACGCTAAAGACTTGTTTTAGCAAGCCCTAATTGACGGTGCAGCCGCTTATCATCACGACGGCTGCCAAAAAGTCCGACACACTAGCGAAGACGCATAACGCATGACGCTTCTTGCCCTGGGAATAAATCATCGTACCGCCAGCGTGGCCGTGCGTGAGCAGGTGGCTTTTACGCCAACGCAGCTTGAAACCGCATTGGCTGAATTGCGTAACCTGCCACAAATCAGTGAAGCGGCGGTGCTTTCTACCTGCAACCGCACGGAGCTTTACTGTGTCACGGATGCGGCTGGCGAGCAGGCAGTACTCAATTGGCTCGGACGCTTTCATAACTTACGCGTCGATGAGCTGATGCGCTGTGCCTACCACTATCTAGACAACGATGCAGCGCGCCATTTAATGCGCGTAGCGGTTGGCCTGGATTCCATGGTGCTGGGCGAGCCGCAGATTCTGGGGCAGTTGAAGGATGCCTATCAGCAGGCGCGCCAATCCAAGGGCTTGGGTGGCGAGCTTGAACGCCTGTTCCAGCATACCTTTGCGGTGGCCAAACAGGTGCGCACCGAAACCGGCATCGGTAAAAACCCCGTTTCAGTGGCTTACGCTGCCGTCAGTATGGCCAGCCGCATTTTCGATGACTTTAGCCGTTCTCGGGCGTTGCTAATAGGCGCCGGTGAAACTATTGAATTAGTTGCGCGCCATCTAAATGAGGCGGGGGTCCGAGAGCTTACGGTTGCTAACCGCACCCGGGAACGCGCTGAGTTGGTCGCCGGCCCTCTGGGAGGAACGGCGATCACCCTGCAAGAGATTCCTGACGCTCTCGAGAACGCCGATATTGTGATCTCTTCCACCGCGTCCCCGCTGCCTATACTTGGTAAAGGCATGGTTGAGCGCGCGCTCAAAAAACGTCGCCATCGGCCGGTATTTATGGTCGATATCGCGGTGCCTCGGGATATTGAGCCCGAAGTGGGCGAATTAGCGGATGTGTTTCTTTACACCGTGGATGACCTGGAAGAGGTTATCCAGGAAAATCGCCGTCATCGCCAGGTTGCCGCTGACCAAGCCGAGTCGCTGATCGAACACGGGGTGGGTAGTTGGCAGCATGAGCGGCGTATTCGTAATGGTGGTGAACTGATCCGCGACTACCGCCAGCATGGTGAAGCGCTGCGCGATCTTTCCCGCGACCAAGCGTTGGAGCGGCTGGCACGAGGTGAAGATCCAGCTAAAGTCATTGAGCGCTTGGCGCATCAATTGACTAACCGTTTGCTCCACCAGCCCACCCAGGCCATACGCGATGCAGCGTCTGAAGAGCACCACGATTTACTCAACGCCGCTCCGCGCCTGCTGTTGCCCACTAAGCCTGCTTTTGAGACTACACCAGCGCCCCCGGTTAACCGCCAGAAGGATGATACGCCCGCATGAAAGAGACTCTGCGCCAACGCTTAGACAGCTTTACCGAACGCTTTGAAGAGCTGGCGATGCTGCTGTCGGATCCCGACGTGATCAATAACCAGCAACGCTTTCGCGATTATTCGCGTGAGTATGCTGAGTTAGAGGAGCTGGTGGCGGCCTGGCAGCGCTATCGTGATATTGAAACCAATATGCACGAAGCCGAGCAGCTTAGCCGCGATAGCGACGCGGACATGCGCGAGTTGGCGGAGATGGAGCTAAGCGAAGGGCGGGAGCGGTTAGCCGAGCTGGATATCGAGCTGAAGCGCCTGCTGGTGCCTAAAGACCCTGATGATGGCCGTGGGGTGTTTCTGGAAGTGCGTGCTGGTACCGGCGGCGACGAAGCGGCAATTTTTGCCGGTGACCTGTTTCGCATGTACTCCCGCTACGCTGAAAAACGTGGTTGGCGGGTCGAGGTGGTGAGCGCCAGTCATGGCGAGCAGGGCGGCTACAAAGAGATCATTTCCCGCGTCAAAGGCGATGGTGTTTACGCCCAGCTGAAATTTGAATCCGGCGCTCACCGGGTACAGCGCGTCCCTGCGACCGAATCCCAGGGCCGCATTCACACCTCTGCTTGCACCGTCGCAGTGATGCCTGAAGTCGATGACGTGGGCGATATCGATATCAATCCTTCGGATCTGCGCGTGGATACCTACCGCTCCAGCGGCGCCGGTGGTCAGCACGTTAACACCACGGACTCTGCGATCCGCATTACTCACCTGCCTACCGGCGTGGTGGTGGAGTGTCAGGAAGAGCGCAGTCAGCATAAAAACCGTGCCAAAGCGATGTCGCTGCTGGCCGCGAAGTTGAAGCGTAACGCCGTCGATAGCCAGCGTCAGACGCAAGCAGATGCACGCCGTTCTCTAGTGGGTTCGGGGGATCGCAGTGAGCGTATCCGCACCTATAATTTCCCCCAGGGGCGGATTACCGACCATCGCATTAATTTGACGCTTTATAAACTCAATGAAGTGGTCAGCGGCGAGCAGTTGGATGACGTGATTAGCCCGCTGATTCACGAGTATCAAGCGGAACAGCTCTCAGCCCTTCAGGATGTCTAATGACCCTTGATGCGCTGTTGAAACAGGCTGCCCAACGTTTGCAGGCGGCGGGTTCCAGCTCGCCGCGTATCGACGCTGAAGTGCTGTTATGCCACGTGCTCGGGCGTGATCGCACTTGGCTCTACACCTGGGGCGATAAAATATGCTCCTTATGGGAGCAGGCCCGTTTCGATGCGCTCATCGCTGCACGTTCCCAGGGCACTCCGGTTGCCTACCTTACCGGGGAACGCGAATTTTGGGGGCTGCGCTTAGCCACCTCACCTGATACGTTGATACCCAGGCCTGATACTGAAACCCTGGTTGAGCTTGCCCTAAAGCGGGCGACGCTCCCCTCAGGCCGGCTGCTCGATCTTGGCACGGGAACGGGTGCCATTGCCCTGGCATTTGCCAGCGAACAACCTCACTGGCAGGTAGTGGGGGTGGATCTGCGCTTTGAGGCGGTCGCGTTGGCAAACCGTAACGCGCGCTCGTTAGGCATATCCAATGCTAGGTTTTTACAGAGTGATTGGTTTGCTGCTTTGGAAACGTGTGCGGATGCAGATAAGCAGTTCAATATTATCGTCAGTAATCCCCCATATATTGCCGCCGATGATCCTCATCTAGCCGAAGGCGATGTGCGTTTTGAGCCACGCTCAGCGCTGGTTGCTAACGCCTGCGGCATGGCGGATTTGCTGCATTTGGTAAACTCCGCGCAGCGCTATCTAGCGGCTTCTGGTTGGTTGCTGCTAGAGCACGGCTATAAACAGGCCGAAATGGTGCGCGAGGCGCTTGAGCGCGCTGGCTATAAAAACGTTGAAAGTGCTCGTGACCTGGGGGGGCATGAACGGGTTACCCTGGGGCACCTTTAATAACTGCCTGATTCATCAGTATTGGATCCTGCCATGAAACCAAAAAATAGAACGCTGGACCGTATCGACCTTAAAATCCTGCGCTGCTTGCAGGAAAATGCGCGTATTTCTTACGTCGATTTAGCTTCGGAAGTGGGTTTATCCACAACCCCTTGCCTTGAACGCGTTAAGCGTTTGGAGAAAGCGGGTATTATTCGTGGTTACCAAGCCATTCTTGACCCGCGGGCTTTGAAGGCCAATTTATTAGTTTTTGTCGAGATCAGCTTAGAAACGCAATCGCCAGCGGTCTTTGATGAGTTTCGCCGTGCCGTCGAGAAGCTACCGCAGATTCAGGAGTGCCACCTTGTCTCGGGTCAGTTCGACTACATCTTGAAGTGCCGCATTCCCGAAATGGCCGCTTACCGCCAGCTATTGGGCGATGTGGTGTTAACGCTACCGGGCGTGAAAGAGTCGAAAAGCTACGTGGTGATGGAAGAGGTCAAAGAGAGCTTCAATTTACACATTCCTGCCTTTGAGGAATTTGAGGATAAGTAAGCCGATGATGGATGACCAGGCGCTGCTGCGCTATAGCCGTCAGATCATGCTGCCCGAGGTGGATTTCGAGGGCCAAGAGCGCCTGCAATCTGCCCATGCAGTGATTATTGGGGCCGGCGGTTTGGGCTCTCCGGCAGCGCTCTATTTAGCTGCTGCTGGGGTCGGGCGCATCACCATTGCCGATGCCGATCATGTCGAGCTTTCCAATCTTCAACGGCAAATTGCCCATCAGCAGTCCAGTATTGGTTTAAATAAAGCGCACTCTGCCCAGGCCAGCATGTGCGCACTCAATCCCCACTGCCAAGTGGTTGCGTTAGACCAACATGTTGAAGGCGAATCGCTTGAGCGGTTAGTCGCTTCGGCGGATGTGGTGCTCGACTGTACCGACCGTTTCTCAAGCCGCTATGCGGTGAATGCGGCGTCCCAAAAAGCAGGTGTGCCGCTGGTATCGGGTGCGGCAATTCGCTTTTCAGGTCAGTTGGCAGTCTTTGACCCACGCAATGCCGAGTGTCCCTGCTACGCCTGCCTCTATCCGCCCGACGAAAGTGGCGATGAAGCGCTAAGCTGCTCAGAAAGTGGCGTCATGGCGCCACTGGTGGGCTTGATCGGCTGCTTTCAGGCGGTTGAAGCCTTTAAGCTGCTTAGTGGCGCAGGTTCTGCCCACCAAGGCCTCTCTACCTTTGATGGTTTAAGCGGCCAATGGCGGCACTTCCTAGTGCCTCGCGATCCCGCTTGCCCAGTGTGCGCTCAGCGTCTCTGATGTGCTGAAAGCGACTTAATCGTTAGCTTTTGCTTCTGTTGTGTCATGCTCTGCGGCGTTCGCACTCGTGGTTGAATGCTTTTCAACGGTTGCTTTTGGCGAGGTTTTAGTCATGCTGCCGATAGCGTCGCTAAAGGCACTTTTCAGCACATCGTTGTCGGGGTTCATATCGATACTGCCGTGGAAAACGCTGCCATCTTCAAGTACCAGGCAGGGGGCAACAATAGTGCCTGAAACCTGGGCTCCCTTATGAATGGTTGCGCGGTGGTGTGCCACCAGGTTTCCGGTTACCTCGCCTGATATATGCAGTGTGTGAGCAAATACATCGCCGTTGATATAGCCATTGGCACCTAGCGTCACGGTGTGTTGTTTACAGGTGATAATGCCGCTTACGCGTCCCTCTACTGTCAAATCCTCATCGCTATTAATGTCTCCCTCCACTTGCGTATGACCCCCAATAACGGAGAGGCTTGGTCGTGCACTGCTGGTTGGCGTGCCTAGTGTTGCTGATGAGCGTGTATCAGGTGGCGTTAGCGCCGCAGCCTTATTCTCAGGTGGGGCATTCTTGGCTTTGTTAAACATAGGGTGGCTCCTAGTGAATGACGCCAGAGCGCCTTTGGGGTGCGTGGTATTGAGCATTGAATACCTTAATCGGCTTGTTACTGTCTCAAAGCCTGGAGTTAAGCCAAGTGAGTGGGCTTATTCACGCCGCCGCAATATAAAAGAGCGAGTATAACGTTAGCTGGGGCAACCACATCTAAAGCGGCAGGAAGCGGTATGGGCATTCAAGTATGGTTTATTGTGCTGGGCGTTGGCGTAATGACGCTGATCGTATGGGATGGCAAGCGCCGTAAGCTAAAACAGCGCGCTTTAAGCGCCGCAGGGAGACCACACAAAGCGCCTGCAGTGGATTCCGCTTCCATCTCAGAACACCCCTTTGAAGCAATGTCGCCACCTGAAGAAGCCTCCGCTGTGACGTCTCCCGCCATCCAGTGCATGCCAGGTGGCAGCCGAATTGGGTCAGCCACTCATATTTTAGGCAAAGTGATCGCCGATGAGCCTGTGCTCATTAAGGGCCGTTTGGAGGGGACTCTTATTGCGCCTAATCATCCTGTCTCTGTGACTGCCTCTGGCCACGTCGCATCGTATCTTGAAGGCAACAGTGTCGATATTGACGGAAAAATGGTCGGTACGCTTAAAGCCAACACTAAAGCCACACTGCTGTCTCGGGCGCGTATTCAGGGGATAGTCGAGGCGCCTAGCCTAGAGTGCATGGCGGGCGCTTGGCTCCAGGTGGATGTGGCTAAGAAGGTCAACCTACACAAAATTGCCATGGTGTCTTAACCGCTAGCTGCTACATCTGTCACGCTATTTATTATACCAACGTCTAGATTCGCTCTGCAGTGCTTCAGTTGGTTTTAACCTGGCCGATACCTAATTAAATGACTTATAAACGAAAAAGGGATCAACGGGATGAAGCACCTCTCTATTAAATGGAGCCTGACTGCTGCGTTAGCCTTGCTGGTGCTTATGATTGGGTTGATCAGTGGTCTTGGTTTTTTTGCTAATCACAATAGCTCTCAGGCGCTTGAAGAACTGACGGCTACCAACGTGCGGCTGACGAATTTAGCCAACCGCACGCAAGTCAATGCACTCAGAGCACAAACGTTTTTAGACCGCTCGGCAAGTTTTAGCACTCAGGGTAATCCAGAAAAGGGGCAGGAGAGCCTTGCCATGGCTGCAGAGGCGGTAGCTGAGGCAGAGGCACGTTTTAATGAGTTTCGTGCTGTGCCAATCAATCCTGAAGGCACACTTGCACCCCACCGTGATGCGATTATCAGCGCTTACAATGCCTTTGTGACAGAGGGCATTTCGCCACTGCTCGAGGCCGCCCCTTTCCAAATCCAGCGCAGGCAAGAGGAACTGGGAGTATTAAGCGCCGAGCTGGATCTGGCCATGAGCGGTTTTATTGCTTATACCGAAGAGCGTGGCGCTAGCGTTCTTCAGCAGGTCAATCGCTTGGCGACGACTATTGGCGTCATTGCGATTACCCTTTTAGTGATTTCACTGGTGGCCGTGGTGGTCATTCGGTGGGCAATGATGCGTAGCGTTGTAAGGCCCCTTCGGCGTGCCAGTGAGCATTTTGCACGGATTGCTGATGGTGATCTGACAGGTCAAATTGAAGATCGGGGCCGTAATGAAATTGGTCAGTTGTTCGGTGGCCTGGCGGCCATGCAGGAGAAGTTAAAACAGCTGGTGATAGCATTGAGAGGCAGTAGCGAACAGGTCTTCAGCGGGGCGGGTGATATCTCTGCGGGAAGCCAGGATCTCTCTTCACGAACCGAGCAGCAGGCCTCCGCGCTTCAGCAAACCGCTTCCAGCATGGAGGAGATGTCGACGACGGTAAGTAAAAATGCTGAAACGGCCGAAGAAGCGGATCAGCTCTCGGTGGCGGCGTCACAGTCGGCGGAGACAGGTGGTGAAGAGGTGGAGCGCACGGTGCAACTCATGCGTGAGATTGCAGCCAGTGCGAGCCAGGTAAACGATATTATCGGTGTGATTGACTCTATTGCCTTCCAAACCAATATTTTAGCGCTCAATGCATCGGTTGAAGCCGCACGTGCAGGCGAACAAGGTCGTGGCTTTGCCGTGGTGGCCAGTGAAGTTCGCTCACTAGCGACGCGAAGTGCTGACTCGGCCAAAGAGATTCGTAGCCTGATCGAGCAGACCACCACGAAGATTAACGGCGGCGCTGAACAAGCGGAGCGCAGTGGACAGACGATTTATCAAACAGTGGATGCGATTCGTCAAGTCACCACTCTGATGGGCGAAATTTCGACCGCGACGCGGGAGCAGAATAGTGGCATTGAGCAGATTAACGCTGCTCTTACTGAAATGGATTCGGTCACTCAGCAAAACGCAGCGCTGGTGCAACAAACCAGCTCGGCGGCTAGCGCTCTAGAGGGGCAGGCCCGTGAGCTGGCCGACTTGATGGCTACCTTCCGCATTGATGAGAGTGCTACCAGCGCTGTTGCGCTGACGCATAAGGGCACTACTCAGCAGCAACAAGTTGACGGTCGTATTGAGCCAGCGCCACGCCAGCAGGCGACGCAAAGTAAAAAAGAGGCCGTCGATGAATGGGATGAGTTCTAGGTCTGAATTAACTACAAGCTGCCGATGACAAGCGCACTTATCATCGGCAGCTTTTTTACATCTCAGCACACCTCAGAGGCAGCTATCGCTTACGCGCGAGCAGAAACGCGCAGACGCACATAATCTGCCGTCCAGTTTCCTTGCTCATCGCGTAGGCTGTGGCCCAGCAGCGTCATGGTATTCTCAAGCACGGCATCGCGCACATCCTCGTCGAGCCCATGTAAGAACGGGCTGGCAAACGTCTCAAGCCATCCAATCATGCCGGTGGGCAGCGGAGTCGGGCGTGGGATCAGCTCAATGCTTTCTACTTTGAAACCGACGGTTTCCAGCAGATGGCCATATTCATGGGTGGTCGGGAAATACCACGGATGACGGCCGCGGGCGCTAATGCCCCGAAACTGGAGAGCGGCAATCAGCGCGGTGCAAATAGCGGCGACATTGCCATGACCACCGAACTCAGCCACAAACCGGCCTCCCGGCTTCAATGCACGCTTAACGCCTGCGAGTACCGACTGAGGGTCAAGCATCCAGTGCAGCGCCGCATTGCTAAATACCGCATCAAACTCATGGTCGAAGGGCAATTGGTGGCCATCAACAACGCGAGCGGTAATGCCCCGTTGGCGGGCGGCATTTACCATCTCTTCTGAAGCGTCAACACCGAGAACGTCAGCGCCCAGTTGCACAAGGCGCTCTGTCAAAGAGCCGTCGCCGCAGCCAAGATCCAAAATACGTTCGCCGGCTTGAGGCGCTAACAGCTTGACCACTTCGCTGCCTAGCTTAGGTACAAAATTAGCATTCTGGGCGTAGTCGCTGGCATTCCACTCTTGCCCGGGTGCATTTTGAGGGGTATGGGTCATATCGGCTTCCTGGCGTCGTTATTATTCCGTCAAAATTCAGTTATCAACGTATAGCCATATCAGTATAGCTTGCTGGTGCCTAACTTATTAGATAGCCAATGAAAATCATAATAAATGACTCGCCAGCACTATCTATTTGATAACTTAGATATCGGCCTTGATAAGCAACTTTTAATAGTGGTCTAGTAAAAAAAGCTAGAATGACACCATTTAGCCGCTGGAAGAGGTTGTTAATGAGCCCATCTATGCCTTGCTATAGAGTTAATTCTCCCGTTGGAGTGATTGCCGATACCCACGGTTTGCTGCGTGATGAGGCACTTTGTCTGCTGCAGGGGTGCGAGCTCATTCTTCACTTGGGGGATGTAGGTAGCAAAGAGGCAGATAAAACGATTTTGCAGCGTTTGGAGACACTGGCGCCGGTGCATTGCGTTAAGGGCAATATCGATACGGCGGCGTGGGCGACGAGTTTACCGACACATCAGGACATCATTGTGAACGAGAAGCACCTGCGCCTTGTGCACCGCTTAGAGGATTACGACCCGAGGTTGGCTTGCGATGCACTTCTGCATGGCCACTCCCATAAGCCCCGCAATGAATACCAGGAGGGAATGCTGCTTTTCAACCCAGGTGCGGCGGGAAAGCGGCGATTCAAACTGCCGATTACCCTAGGCAAATTATGGATAGATCAATATGGCGTACGGGGCGCGATCATGCATTTGCTATAGCCATGTTAACGCCATCCGCAATCCTGTCATGTTGTACAAATCTGTTACCCTGTTAGTTAGCTGTTTTAAATAAGCGTTATCAAGATAAGCGAGGTTCCATGAACGACGTTATTAAGCTGCTGAAATCCCACCGTTCGATCCGTAAATTTAGCGACCGGCCGATCCCGAAAGAATTGCTGCTGGAGCTTATCCAAGCCGGGCAGGGGGCAGCGACCTCCAGCCACGTTCAGGCGTATACGGTTATCCATGTAAAAGACCAGGCGAACCGTGAGCAGATAGCAGAACTGGCCGGTGGGCAAGGTTATATTGCCACCTGTGCAGACTTTCTAGTTTTCTGTGCCGATATGAAGCGTCCCACGGAGGCTTCAGAGCGCACCGGTGCAAACGTTGTGCGGGGCATGACCGAGCAACTGTTGGTAGCAACAGTGGATACGGCGTTGATGGCGCAAAATGTGGCAGTGGCGGCTGAGTCCGAAGAGTTGGGGATCTGTTATATTGGTGGTATCCGCAATAATCCCCAGGAGGTTAGCGACCTGCTACGCCTCCCCAAGCACGTGTACCCAGTGTTTGGTATGTGCCTCGGCTATCCGGATCAAGAGCCTGAAGTGAAGCCGCGCTTACCCGTGGAGGCGGTTCTGAAAGAAGACTACTACACTGAAGACGGTGAACAGGTAGAGGCCTTCGATACGGCTATGCAGGCATACTATCGGGCTCGCAGTAGCAGTAATAAAGACACCGACTGGTCCCGCAATCTCAAACCTTTGTTCGATAACAAGCTGCGCCCCCATATGCGCGATTTTTTAATCAAGCGCGGTTTTGAAATGAAATAAAGGGCACTGCACACTGTTTTTAATAGGATTTTTGGAAAAGAGAACGCTCAGTCAATCGGTTGAGGTTCTCTTTTCCTCGCTTTCAGGAGCTTTACCGTATGCGCGTATTTTCAAATCCCGTCGGTTCCGGCTCTCTATGGTTCGATAATCTCGCAACCGCAGATGGTACCCCCGTTGCCTACGACCCTCAGGCCCGGGCCTTTGTGCCAATGCCGCCTTTTTGCATCAATCGTGACGTTATTGGCTGCAACTGGATTGCCCCTAAAGAGGGGGCTTTTTGCCGCGCTTGTGCGATGACAGCACTGGCGCCAGATCCTAGTCTTCCCAACGCTATTCCGAACTGGGCACAAACGGAAGCGGCTAAACGCTGGGTTTTGGATAACCTGGGTCGTTGGCACTGGTTTCGTCCGGAAGACCCAGGCGCTCCGCCGGTTTTCCATCTACTCGCCGAAGGCCCCACGCCTGTGCCGATGGGGCACATTGAAGGGGTGGTGACCATTAGTGTGGCCGAGGTAGACCCCGTGCTGGTTACGACGCGTAGGGAAGCGTTAGAAGAGCCATACCGAACGATGATTGGTCATATGCGCCACGAGATTTCGCACATGCTCTGGTGGCGGCTTAGCTTACGTGAGGATTTTCTGAGTGCCTTTCGCGAGATGTTTGGTGATGAGCGTCAGGATTATCAGGCTGCGCTTCAGCACCACTACCAAAATGGGCCGCCGCCTGATTGGAAAGAGCGCTATTTAACCACTTATGCCTCTGCGCACCCTCATGAAGATTGGGCCGAGACTGCTGCTCACCTGCTGCATTTAACCGATATTGCCGATAGCTTTGCGGCATCAGATCTCTCTTCACCAGAGCTGCCTAGCCATCAATGGGAGCCGTATGCAGAGCCTGATGCAGAGCGCTTGATCTACGTGGCAGCTTCACTCACCGTGGGCGTTAATCATGTTAATCGCTCAATGGGCTTGCCGGATCTTTATCCCTTTGTCCTCTCAGAGACTGCCCGACATAAGCTCGCTTTCGTGCATGATTGGCTACGCCGAGGGGCGCAGGGGTTATGACCTGTATTGGCTACATCGGCAATAGTGAAGAATTTTCGTCATAACCTATACTGCAGTTTAAGGATTTTTCCGTATACCAATAACAATAAAACCGATGGCGATTAGGTTATCGGCTAACCCGCATGGAGACTGCATATGACTCTTGATCGTGCTTACTACCTGCTAGCTGCTTTCTACAGTTTAATAGTGATTATTGGGGTAATTGCTATATTGGCTGGAGGAGGAACGCTGCTTGCCCCCATTCATTTGTTGTTAGGGGCATTGTCGGTGATTGGGCTTTGGGGGTATATCCTCAAGCGCGGGTTTATGAACCCGCGTATGTGGAGGCCTCTGGCCGGTGTGCTGGCAGTGGGTATCGTGATTCAAATGTTCATCATGCTGACAACGGCGCTTTCGAGCGTTTTATTAACCTGGATGCTGACCAGCAGTATTTTTTCGGTCATGCTGGTGATTATGCTCTACCGTTATGGTGACCGAGATCAACCTCTCTGGGCATCTGATGAAGAGCGCACTGCCGCTCGACAGCTAGACGTTTTATTAAGCGATAGCTCTCCATTAACGGCCATTAAGCGTGATGGAAGCCGCGAAAATAGCGTAAAAGTGACTAAATCTAATGGCGGCTATAGAGCAAGCGTGACACGGCGTTCGCAAGAGGGCCAAGAGCGCTTCGAGGAGCGTTTCCAATATCCTGAAACGCTCGTGTTTTTCTTAGAGAAATTCACCAGCGTAACGGTTGATGATTTTAGATGTTCTGCTTCGTTGGATGATCGAGAAAGCGCCGCGGCCACGGTATAGATAAAATATTCAAGTTATTAGTGAGGTACTAACATCTTGAGCTAGCATTTCTTCTAGCTGGAGGGCCAGCGTTTGCTGTATGTGCAAGTAGAGGGGGAGCAATGATTTCTTTAATCCACTCTCTGCTTGTTGCTTATTGATGTAGTAAGCACTTCTTCTTCCATGGAAGTTGATTGTTTCGCCGACTTTGGTGAAGTGAAAGCCTGTCAGAGCAAGAAGTCGGGGCAAGCTAGGTTCCATCATTGCAAAAACTTGAATTTTACCTAGCTGCCTCCCTAAAGCATAGCCGGTGACAAATAGGCTCGTGGCTAGTAGTGGGAAGAGCTGCCTCTCTTCAGTAGAAAAAAAGGTAACATTGTGATTGGTAGTCGAGCTTTCTAAAGAAGTAGAGCTATCTTTAAGTCTTATTCTGAAAAGGCGATTCACAGCCAGTCGTGAGATTTCATAGTAACTGCCTTGGGCAAGTTTGTCGGGATGCAGCTCTGCGTGTGTAAGGCTTTGGCTGCCATAAGATTGTAATGGAAGCTGGTTAAGTGGATGAGGTCTGGAGGCCTGAGGCATAACCACCCGCACGCAGCCTGCCACTAGTCCTGTTCTGCGGTGTTCTATCAAACAATGAATAGAGTTTTGGTCATGGATATCAAATTCGAGTTTTTTTATGGGGTCGCTGGCTTCTTCGTACTCAAGTTCTTCGCAGTAAACATCATGTCTTAAACGATAAGCCAGTTGTTTCTCATGCTCAGTTATGCAGAGTTTGAATTTGAACTCTTGTATGAATCTTGTAATAAATGCCGCTGACGCATCCTTGTTCTTCACTTGCAGTGGTAAAGAGCTCATGTACTATCCCTATTTAAATCCAGAGTTAAGTATAAACGGTATCCATTATTGAGCACTAATTCCACTAAATGCTTCGATGATTTTTATAGGCCTGCCTAAATGAAACCCTTGACCATAAGTTATCCCATAGGCCTTTAGTATTGGCAATAGCGCTTCTTGATCAACGAATTCAGCAATGGTTTGCTTGCCAAAACCTTTAGCGATGTCGGCAATAGCACGAACAATGACGCGGCTGTCAGCGCTAATCAGCAGGCTGCGAATAAAGGAACCATCTATTTTAATATAGTCGACGGGTAACTGCCGTAAGCGAGCCACCAAACCCATCTACTCAAGCTAATTACGCCTCTTCACACTAATGATCTCTTGTTGGTTTTGGAGATCACCATGACCTGTGAACTCAACCCTACCCGCGCCTTTTGGCTGGGTCATCTTTACTGTGCCTCAGCGCAGAACATGCCGTTAAGTGACTACGCCGCTTCCCAGGCGTTAAGCCTCGCTGACCTGCTG
>NZ_VCQL01000179.1:0-398 GCF_005937175.1 Halomonas sp. ATBC28
TTACAACCTGATGGAATTCTTCTTTCCAATGGACCAGGGGACCCGAAGGAATTAGAGGGGATTTTGCCAACCATTAAAGCGTTGATTACGCATTATCCAACACTTGGTATATGCTTAGGGCATCAGCTTGCAGCATTAGCACTTGGGGCAGAAACAACTAAACTATCATTTGGACATAGAGGAGCCAATCATCCTGTAATGGATCGAAAGAAAAAGAGGGTGATTATGTCCTCACAAAATCATAGCTATGTAGTGAAAGAAGAAAGTTTAACTGCTACTGGCTGTGAAGCAAGATTTTATAATCTTCACGATGGATCGGTAGAGGGACTGTCTCATAGCATGTATCCATTGCAAACTGTTCAGTTTCATCCAGAGGCGAATCCAGGACCTTCTGAAGG
>NZ_VCQL01000180.1:0-398 GCF_005937175.1 Halomonas sp. ATBC28
AACGCAGCCCCTGGCGTATCCCCGTGACGCCTGGGTTTAGCGGCTGGCGCAGTTCTGGCATCGGGGCGATGTCGTCCCATAACCAGCGACGATCAACGCACTGAAAAGCGCGCAGTTGCAGGACACAAAATAAACACCAGGGGAGAAAGCTGCTGCCTACCCCAATGCTGCCGTAAGCCATCAGTTTAACGAAACTGACCAGCACACCCGCGAGGAAAATCTCCGCCATCCCCCAGGTTTTGAGTTGAAAAAGCACCCGTGCCAGTTGCTCTTTTAAACGGACCGGTAATTCCGCGCGATTCACCAGTAACAGAATGGTTATCAGACAAAACGCGGGAACCAGTTGCACAAACAACAGGAAAAAGGTGCCGAGGCTGGCGTAGTCCTCAGAAAAAAGC
>NZ_VCQL01000181.1:0-398 GCF_005937175.1 Halomonas sp. ATBC28
CTTTACGCCCTTCTTCCGTTAACGCTTTTGCGGCGCTGACCACTAACTCAATCTCTGAACCCGCAGAAATGAGGATCATCTCAGGCTGACCGTCACAATCACTCAGTACATAACCACCACGCGCAATCTCTGCCAACTGTGCAGCGGTGCGCGGCTGTTGCGCCAGAGGTTGGCGCGTTAATACCAACGACGTTGGGCCATCTTTGCGCTCAATCGCCTGTTGCCAGGCCACCGCCACTTCCACCTGATCGCAACCGCGCCAGGTTTCCATATTCGGCGTCAGACGCAGCGACGCCAGTTGCTCAACGGGCTGATGTGTCGGGCCGTCTTCGCCCAGGCCGATGGTATCGTGGGTATAAACAAACACCGAGCGGATCTTCATCAGCGCCGCCATGCGC
>NZ_VCQL01000182.1:0-396 GCF_005937175.1 Halomonas sp. ATBC28
GGGTAAAGGCCAGGCATTTGCTCGCGTTAAACTGCGTCGTCTGCTGACCGGTACTCGCGTAGAAAAAACCTTCAAATCTACTGATTCCGCTGAAGGCGCTGATGTTGTCGATATGAACCTGACTTACCTGTACAACGACGGTGAGTTCTGGCACTTCATGAACAACGAAACTTTCGAGCAGCTGTCTGCTGATGCAAAAGCAATTGGCGATAACGCTAAATGGCTGCTGGATCAGGCAGAGTGTATCGTAACTCTGTGGAATGGTCAGCCGATCTCCGTTACTCCGCCGAACTTCGTTGAACTGGAAATCGTTGATACCGATCCGGGCCTGAAAGGTGATACCGCAGGTACTGGCGGCAAACCGGCTACCCTGTCTACTGGCGCTGTGGTTAAGGT
>NZ_VCQL01000183.1:0-396 GCF_005937175.1 Halomonas sp. ATBC28
GACGCAACATGCGCCCGCCGCTCAGGCTGGCGACCTGTAAAATCAGCGTCGCGCCCGCTTCCGGCGCAACGGCGGTGCCGGTGGAAAGGGCGTTGAGCTGTTCGCTGGAAATCGCCTCATCCGTCACCGCGAAGGTCGCCTGTTCCGGCTGGCTGACCAGCGGCGCGTTGGTATGAAAACGCAGGCTCTGGTTGACGATATCGTTATTTAATGGGGTAGAAAGCCACACCGGCGTGTCGTTATCGGCCAGCGTCAGCAGCACGCTGGTGGTGGCGATATTCAGCGGTTGCCAGCCGCGTTTGAGCTGATGCAGGGCGACAATCACGCCCGGCTCGCTCATGGCCTTTAACAGGCGACGAAAACTGTGCTGGGCATCCTGCACGGGAAGCATAAAAG
>NZ_VCQL01000184.1:0-396 GCF_005937175.1 Halomonas sp. ATBC28
GTCCATGACGATCGCCTGCGCCTCGCCGCCTTCCCCTTCGACCCGGGCGACGGTCTCGGCCAGCGCGTCGGCCCGCCGGGCGCAGAGCGACAGGCGGGCGCCGGCTTTAGCCAGCGTGCCGGCGAAGTGGCGGCCGAGGCCGCTGGAGGCGCCGGTGACAAGCACGTGCCGGCCGGTGAGATCGAACAAGCCGGCCATCTCAGTGCAACCGCTCGATCGCCATGGCGATGCCCTGTCCGCCGCCGATGCACATGGTGACGAGCCCGTAGCGGCCATTGACCCGGGCGAGTTCGTAGAGCGCCTTGACGGTGACGATCGCCCCCGTAGCGCCGAGCGGGTGGCCAAGCGCGATGGCGCCGCCGTTCGCGTTGACCTTGGCGGGGTCGAGATCCAGGG
>NZ_VCQL01000185.1:0-396 GCF_005937175.1 Halomonas sp. ATBC28
GCACGGATGATATCCATCCCACCTGCCAGCAGGAGTTCCAGCATGTTATCCATCGAACTGGAGTCAGAGCCGGTTTCGTTGACGAACGGCGCGGCGTCGTGCAGGTCAGGGATCAGCGGCGTCTGGAATTTATAGGTACGCGCACGCGCCCATTGGCGGTTACCAGTGATGGTGTTGATTTCACCGTTATGCGCGAGGTAGCGGAACGGCTGCGCCAGCGGCCAGCGCGGTACGGTGTTAGTGGAAAAGCGCTGGTGAAACAGGCAGATGGCCGATTCCAGACGCAGGTCCGCGAGGTCCAGGTAGAAGCGCGGCAGATCCGCCGGCATACACAGACCTTTATAAATATTGACCAGATTCGACAGGCTACAGACGTAGAAGTCTTTGTCGGCTTCG
>NZ_VCQL01000186.1:0-396 GCF_005937175.1 Halomonas sp. ATBC28
GCTGCACATATGCCGCTGAAACTGGCTGACAAACAGTCCGTTCTGGAGATGTCCGACGTTAACGAACGTCTGGAATATCTGATGGCAATGATGGAATCGGAAATCGATCTGCTGCAGGTTGAGAAACGCATTCGCAACCGCGTTAAAAAGCAGATGGAGAAATCCCAGCGTGAGTACTATCTGAACGAGCAAATGAAAGCTATTCAGAAAGAACTCGGTGAAATGGACGACGCGCCGGACGAAAACGAAGCCCTGAAGCGCAAAATCGACGCGGCGAAGATGCCGAAAGAGGCAAAAGAGAAAGCGGAAGCAGAGTTGCAGAAGCTGAAAATGATGTCTCCGATGTCGGCAGAAGCGACCGTAGTGCGTGGTTATATCGACTGGATGGTACAGGTG
>NZ_VCQL01000187.1:0-395 GCF_005937175.1 Halomonas sp. ATBC28
TCGCTGACGGGATAGCTCAATGGATCACGCAATTTATACCGCGATGGGAGCAGCCAGCCAGACGCTGAATCAACAGGCGGTAACCGCCAGTAATCTGGCCAATGCCTCTACGCCCGGTTTTCGCGCGCAGTTAAACGCCTTGCGTGCAGTGCCGGTGGAAGGGCTTTCACTGCCCACGCGCACGCTGGTAACGGCGTCAACACCGGGTGCAGACATGACGCCCGGCAAGATGGATTACACCTCGCGCCCGCTGGACGTTGCGTTGCAGCAGGATGGCTGGCTGGCCGTGCAGTCCGCTGACGGCAGCGAAGGGTATACGCGTAATGGCAGCATTCAGGTTGATCCCACCGGGCAACTGACAATTCAGGGGCATCCGGTGATAGGCGAGGCTGGGC
>NZ_VCQL01000188.1:0-395 GCF_005937175.1 Halomonas sp. ATBC28
TTATTACTTTTCCTTTAATTGGATTATTGCTTGGCGCGATTAGCGGGCTGGTCTTCATGGTGCTGCAGGCATGGTGTGGCGTACCACTGGCGGCACTGTTTAGCGTACTTGTGCTGGCGCTGATGACCGGGGGATTCCACCTGGACGGCCTCGCCGATACCTGTGATGGCGTATTTTCTGCACGTAGCCGCGATTGCATGTTGGAAATCATGCGTGATAGCCGTTTAGGCACCCACGGCGGTCTGGCATTGATTTTTGTTGTACTGGCAAAGATTCTGGTATTAAGCGAGTTGGCTCTGCGTGGCGAACCGATCCTTGCATCGCTGGCGGCAGCATGTGCGGTCAGCCGCGGGACTGCCGCATTATTGATGTATCGTCATCGTTATGCCCGGGAA
>NZ_VCQL01000018.1:0-115267 GCF_005937175.1 Halomonas sp. ATBC28
CCAGCGAGCTGGGGGCTACCCGCGAAGCCACTTACCGTTATGACGGCCTAGGAAGACGCATCAGCAAAACCGTGCGCCACACCAACGGCACCACCGCCACCACCCACTACGGCTGGGACGGTGATCGCATCGTGCGCGAAGAGACCGACAACCAGCGCACTACCGTGGTGTATGAGCCAGGCAGTTTTGTGCCCATGCTGCGTATTGATGATACTGAACAAGGCCAAGTGCTCAGCGCCTATATCACCGACGCCCTGGGCACACCCATGCAACTGGTCACCCCCAACGGCCAACCCCGGTGGCTCGCCGAACCGGACGACTGGGCAGCGGTGAAAAACCAACGCGCCGTGCGCAACCTCACCCAGCCCATCCGGTTCCAGGGCCAATGGCACGATGAAGAGAGCGGGCTTTACTACAACCGCCACCGCTATTATGACCCGCAGCAAGGGCGGTATATTAGCCAGGATCCGATTGGATTGCAGGGTGGGACGAATTTGTATGGCTATGTGACGAATCCGACGGGGATGGTGGATCCGTTGGGATTGTTTGGTGCAAATATGCATCATTTAGAACCGTTTGGTGTCGGGATACATTCGTCTAACCCTTCTAATACTCAAAGCCCAGCAGTAGCTCAGCCGCCATCCGAATGGGAGTTTGTGGAATGGGAAGTATTGGAGCCAGAAGGCCGACTAGAAAGGCTGTGGACAGATTATAAAGATGTGCGTGCTGTCTGTAGTGATCAACATGGTAATAGCACAACCACATCTGCTAAATATTTTCAGACAAGGCCTATGTGTGTGAATGAAATTTGCAGAGGAGGCGGCCCTAAACCTGACGCTAAAGTAGTAGATACTATTTTTGACCTTGAGAAAGCTAACTCACATGCAAGAGATTGTGGAGGGCTGAGTAAATTTGAATGCTTTATGCAGAATGAGGCTACGCCTGACTTAGGCGCGCAAATGTGCGAAAACTTGAGGAATTAAAATGAACAGCATAAGGCTAGAAACAAAGCTTTTAATATTTAATTATTTACTTTGCATTAGCTCATATCGCTTAGCGAAAGACGCTTATCAAGCCATCGCCAATTTACTATCTCATGGAGCTATTTCAAACAGAATTCTGCTTCTTGTAGTGATGGTTTATTTTGCATATTTCTTAATGTTTCTATGTGGATTGGCGATGGGTTTTTTAACAAAAAAAAGAGTAATTCTTCACTCCCTTATAGCCGCCACAGCCAGTGTCTCACTTGACATATACTTCATCACTAATATAGCAAGTGGCGACTATATTTGGGTACTTTCCATGTTGGTGAGCGGCGCGTTGCTAGGAGGTCTTGGAGGAGCAGTTGCTCTAGCTTCAAAAAAGCTAATCCCTAGCTACAAACAATAATAAAGTCAAGAAAATAACGCATAGTTCACCTTTACAAGCCCTGGCCCTGGCCCTGGCCGCAGATGTTTCTCGCTAAAGATGTGTACTAAGCCTAACGTTGAGACCGCTCTGAAACCCTACGACCTGCATCGACGGGAGCATTTGATGCTCCCAAGAGAGGTATTGCTAGCAACGGCTGTCGGCGCTAAAAGGCATCTTAGCAGACGATGCAAAAAATATTAAACTCTATAAAATATAGACATCAAACATTTAAGCCAAACCTAAAGAACCTAATTTCTGAAATAGTGAAGCGAATGAGCGTATTTAAAAAAATCATAGCTGTAGTACCTTTATCTTTCTTACTGACAGCATTCAGTGCAATGGCCAACTCTATAGAGGATGGCAGAGAGGCTTTACGGAACGGAGACTTCACTGTTGCAATTGAGAACTTTAGACCATTGGCTGAAGAAGGAAATTCAGATGCACAAGCACTTTTAGGTGGCATGTATCTTAGAGGTAGAGGTGTTGAGCAAAATTTCGAGAAAGCCGCTGATTGGCTAAAGTTAGCTGCAGATCAAAATGACGCCATAGCTCAAAATAATTTAGGTTGGCTATACCAAAATGGGCGTGGAGTATCAAGAGACTTTCAAGAAGCAATGAGATGGTACCGCCAAGCAGCAGAGCAAGGAATGGCTGGAGCGCAGCAGAACATAGCGCTAATGTATTACTACGGAAAGGGAGTAAGACGAGATTATTCGGAAGCAGCAAAATGGTTTGAATTGGCTGCGGAGCAAGGCTTACTAAAGTCTCAAGAGATCTTAGGTGATTTATACTACCGTGGCGTGGGTGTGCAACAAGATTATAATAAAGGTGTGATGTGGACCCGACAAGCGGCCGAACAAGGTAGTGCTACCGCACAGTTCAATTTAGGGTCTGCTTATTCCGTGGGTACTGGAGTAACTCAAAGTGATACTGAGGCCGCTTCTTGGTATTTGTTGGCTGCTGAACAAGGAGCCCCTGGAGCCCAGTTTAACCTTGGAAATATGTATTATCAGGGCCGCGGCGTCGAGCGTAGTATGGAAAAATCAACTCAGTGGTATCGACTTTCGGCTGAGCAGGGCGAGCCCGATGCTCAGTATTTTTTGGCCGAAGCTTTTGCAGAAGGCAGAGGGGTTTCCCAAGACTTTTCGAAAGCAGTTCACTGGTACTTGCGAGCGGCACAGAATGGCGATAACGACGCAAAAGGGGATTTACAAAAACTCGCTGAGCAGGGAGTCGAAGAGGCAAATATAGCGCTTCAGGAGCTACAATAGAAGTAAGCTGTTAGATGTCATGTTCATGAATATTCATTAACGTATTGCTTACTCTATAAAGGCGGCATCAAGTTCCAAGCGCATCGCTGTTAAAGGGTGCTCGGCCCGGCGACGGATTTCTAGAGCACTTCGGAGTAGGCTGCCAGCGGCGTTCGCTACTCAAGCGTCTTTTGTGGTCTTATATTCAGTGAGTTAGCTATTTCGTCAAGCTCTTGCTGGCTGTAGACCGATAGATCTGAGCCTTTTAGCAGGTACTGCCTCCACAGCCCGTTAGTGTTCTCATTGGAATCCCGTTGCCATGGGCTGTGCGGATCAGCTAAGTAAATCCCTGTACCAGTATTCTGAGTGATCTCGGTATACTTTGACAACCCTTTAAACACCAGGAAAGTCGTATGTTTGCAAAATTCACCCTCGGTTCACTGTACCTTATGAACCAATATCGTAGCGCTATATTAAAAGGTGTTACTCTACCTTTGATTCTATACATCCTACTTCAACTAGCACGCTACGGATCAGTCTATACAGGGCTTTCATACGGCAGTACCAGCTCACTTTTATACATACTTTTCTTTGTTGCTGACATGGCCATTCTGACGATTATCTCAATAAATACAATGCGGATAATCTTACTCGACGAACAGCCAGAAGCTTTTAAATTGAAATTCAAAAAGCGAGAAATAAAATATCTCCTGTATAGCATTGAATTCCTGGCCTTATGGATAATACCAAGCATGTTTATCGGAGCTTCTTCAACCCTAATTATGTATAACGTCTTAATGGGCGTTATCCCCTTAACTTTTTTCTTAATCACTTTATTTTTCACATTAAGGCTGTCGCTTATTTTTGTAGGTGTAGCGATTGACAGAAGCATATCGTTGAGAGAATCTTTGAGCATGACTAAAAATTGCCAGTGGTCGCTATTCTTTTCACTTGCCTTATTAATCGCTCTGCTATTTATTTTTGAATATTGCATTGGACTTTTTTCTAGCTTGATTGGCGGTCAATTCTTTAGCCTGATATCTTTTGCTTTGATAACCCCACTAGTAAACACGTTCATATATATATTCACTGCCATTATCTTGACCATCTTATATTCCACTGCTTATCAACCAAATGACAGCCCCCAAGCGGAATCGGCTGGGGATGCCCAGTAGCATCGAAGAACTGACAATCCGCTGGCAGCCGAAAACAACGACGATGGCTGGCTAGATCACCTCACGCTGGCGGTGCCAAAAGCGCCGCCAGCGTAATTGTCTAAAGCGTCACCAGCACCAGCCCCGCCAACATCACCAGAGTGCCGAATGCTTTTGCCCTGGATGCGGGCTCCTTCAGCCACAGCACACCCATTAGCACGCCCACTGGAATGGAGAGCTGGCGCAGCGCTACCACATAACTCACCTCGTCGGTAAGCGCCATGGCGATTAATACCAGGCCATAGGTGCAGGTCATCATCAGCCCGGTAACGACCAGCATGGTCAGCCCCTGCTGGCGGAGCGCAGGCAGGCGGCGGCGCTCTGCCGGTAGCAACACCAGTAGCGGTACCGACCAGCTTAGCGTCATCAGCGCTTGCAGCACCATAAACACCGCCCCGGCGGTTAACCCGCTGTGCCCTGCCCCCTGCATTAGCCCGAGGGCCTGCTTATCGATTAGCGAGTAGCCTACGGTGCCCGCCGCTGCCAGCAACGCAAACCCCATGGCAGGCGTGAGATGGGTGGATATCCTGCGCGCCTGCGGATGGCTAAGCGGCAGGCAGAGCGCGCCTGCCACGACTAGCACCATGCCAAGGCCGTCCCAGCGATCCAGCACCCGACTACCCAACAGCACTATGGATACCAGCGGCACCATTATCACCGGCAATGCACGGGCGATGGGGTAGAGTACGCTAACGTCCCCTCTCGCGTAGGCCCAAGCTAAGCCGCCCATGTAGAGCATTTGACACAGCCCAGAAAGCGCCAGCCAGCCCCAGAATGCACTTGGTAATGCAGTGAGTGACGGCCCAAGCAACACCAGCGGCAGCATCACCGCCCCGCCCGCGCCGTAAGCCAGGGTAAAAGAAGAGAGCGACGGCGCATTGCGTTTGCCCAACACGTTCCATCCGGCGTGCATGCATACCGAGACCAGTACCAGAGCAAGCGCGGCTGGGCTCAAGGACGCTCTCCCTGTTGAAGACGTGTATTGATGGCATCGACCACGCTAGGTAGCTCGGCAATGGTCTCAATGCAGTAGTGTGGTGCTGAGGGGGCAAATTGCGCGGCCACCCGCTCGTGGGCGGCGTGGCGCTCGGCATCACTCAACGCTTGATATTGCGCATAGGTTAGCCCCAGCGCATTGCCCGAGCAGGTAAGCGCCACCGTCCACATCCCCGCGCTGCGCCCTTCAAGAATGCCCGGCGTGGTGTCGTCCACTTTAATACACGCTGCCACATCGCTGATGCCTAACGCGATCACATTGGCCAGCGCCTGAGCAGGATACGGACGGCCATTGGGCACCTCATCCGTCGCCACTACGTGATCAACTTGCAGGCCGTTATCCGCAGCCAAAGCGACGACTTTTTCCATCACCACCGTCGGGTAGCCAGAGCAGGAACCGATTTTCAGTCCCTGGGCGCGCAGCGTAGTTAAGGTCTCGAGCGCGCCGGGAATCACCGCCGAGTGGTCGGCAATTTTGGCAATCTGCAGCGGCATAAAGCGCTCATAAAGCGCCGTTACATCGTCATCAGAAGGCGCGTGGCCTACCGCCTGAACAAAGCGTTCGGCGATGTCCGGATGGTTGCAGAGTGTCCGAATATGATCCCACTTACCCATACCCATGGGGCCGCGAGCTTCTTCCAGGCTAATCGCCACGCCCAGCTCAGCAAACGCTTCGACGAAGATCTGGGTAGGCGCAAAGGAGCCAAAGTCGACCAGCGTGCCTGCCCAGTCACAGATAACCGCTTGCAAGCATTGGGGAGATTGATACTGCATTAGGCGCTCCCTGATTGTGAAGATAGGCCTGGAAAAAGGCTAACGCCCATCTCGGCAAGTGTGTTTTGAATGGCGCTTAGCAGTTCCGCGATCACCGTGGTGCCTAGCTGACCAATGCAGCCGATACGAAAACTCTCCACTTCAGTCAACTTGCCGGGATAGATCAAAAACCCGCGCGCCTTTAGCGCCGCGTAGAAAGCGTTAAACTCAAACGCTGGATCGGTTGGGCTTAAGAAGGTAGTGATGATCGGCGATAGCCATTCGTCTTCTAACAGCGTGCTGAAGCCTAGCGCTCGCATGCCTTTTACCAGCGCATCACGATTGCGGGTATAGCGCGCGCAGCGCCCTGGCACACCGCCTTCTTCCCGGTGCTGGGCAAGTGCGACCTGAAAGGCCACCACAGTGTGCGTGGGCGGCGTAAAGCGCCACTGACCGGTGCGCTCCATATACGCCCACTGGGCGTTCAGATCCAGGCTCAGCGAGTGGGCGCGCCCCTTGCCTGCTTCAAGCAGCGCTTTGCGAATAATCACAAAACCAAATCCTGGCACGCCCTCAATGCACTTGTTGGCAGAGGAAACCAGCACATCAATGGGTGTTTTCGCGAGGCTGATGGGTACGCCGCCAAAGGAACTCATCGCATCGACGATGAGCGTTTTCCCATGGGAGTGCACCACCTCGGCGATGGCTTCCAGTGGGTTTAAAATCCCCGAGCTGGTTTCGCAGTGCACCAAAAATACCGACGTAATCTCTGGGTATTGCTCCAGCAGCGTCGCCACTTCATTGGGCTGGGGTGGCAGGTAGTCGCCTTTATCCAGCGTCACGTAACGGCGGCCCATTATGTGGAGCAACTGCGCCGCGCGCTTACCGTAAGCACCATTCATTAGCACCAGTACTTTACCGCTGGGGTCAGTGGCGCAGGCCAGCGCACTCTCCACGGCGAAGGTACCGCTACCCTGCATGGGCACGCAGGCGTACTCATCGCTTGCGGCTTCCGCCATAGCAAGCAACTGACTACGAATGTCGGCAGTCACTTGGTTAAAGTCATCGTCCCAGGAGCCCCAGTCGCGCAGCATAGCGGCTTTGGTCGCATGGGAAGTAGTCAGCGGCCCAGGGGTTAACAGGTAGGGGTCTTTGATTTGATCACTCATTTTGGTCTATACCAGATATTTGGAACACATTAATACCCAACCAGGCAGGCTGTCTAGCCTGCCTGGCGCCAGCGCTGGGCGTTATTTAATAAAACATGGGTGAGTGCGGTGTGGAGCAGCTTCACCACCAGCGAGGTAAGGAAAATCAGCACCGCCATGGCCGCAGCGCTGGCGAAGTAGCCCGCTTCATCCAGGTGCAGCACCGCCACCGAGGCCAGCCGCGTGTCACTGTTATAGAGGAACACGACCGCCGATACCGTGGTCATCGCATTGACGAACAGGTAAACCGATATATCCAGCACCGCGGGCAGCGACACCGGCAGCGTCACCCGGCAAAACGTAGTCCAAAACGGTACTTTGAGTGAGGCCCCGACGGCTTCAAACTCAGGGTCGAGCTGTTTAAGCGCGGTTACCGAGGTGAGGTGACACACCGTATAAAAGTGCACCAGTGTATTAAGCACCAGAATCATCAGCGTGCCGTACAGCCAGTTAAACGGGTTGCCCGCCTGGTTGAAAAAGAAGATATAGGCAAGCCCCAGCACCATGCCAGGCACCGCCATAGGTAGCATGGCCATAAAATGCAGCCCCTGGCGCAGCGGGCGAAAGCCCTCGCTCTTTTCGATTAGCCAGGCGTTAAAGAAGATCACTAGCGTGCCCACCAAAGCCACGCTAAACGCTAATTTGAGCGAGTTAAACCACGCCCCCCAGCCACCATCGGCCATGCCTTGGAAGGTATAATGCTCAAAGGTTATCGATAAGTTGTAGGGCCAAAACTGAACCAGCGAGGCATACACCGCGGTGCCGATCACCAGCACAATGGCCCCCGCCACCGCGTAGCACAGCAGTGTAAATATCCAATCCCGCAGCGGGCTGGGGGTTGGCTGCCACGGCACCGCCCGTGCCGAGAGTTGCGCCACCTGGCGCCGCTGTATCCAACGGTCAACGATAAACGAGAGCACCGCAGGCAGCAGCAGAATCACGCTGACTACCGCGCCCATCTGAAAGTTCTGCTGCCCCACCACTTGGCGGTAGACATCGGTGGCCAGCACACTGAACTGGCCGCCGATAATTTTAGGCACGCCGAAGTCAGTAATCGCCAGGGTAAACACCACAAACAGGCAGGAAATCAGCCCGTAGCGCACGCCGGGCAACGTAATAGTCAAAAACGTACGCCACTTGGGGGTTCCCAGCGCTTCGGCCGCTTCGTAGAGCCGCGCATCGCTGTTGGTCAGCGCGGTGGTCAGCAGCATTAGCGCGTGGGGAAATATCCAGAAGCTCATGCCCATCACAATGCCGATAGGTCCATAAACCGATTGGCCGGCCAGTAAATCGCGCAGAAATCCCTGATTGCCAAACAGATAGACCAGGCTAATCGCGGGCAGCAGCGATGGCGCCAAAATGGGCAGAATCGCCAACATGCGAAACAGCCGCTTGCCCGGCATGCAGGTACGGGTAATCCCGTAGGCGCATAGAAACGCTAATCCGACCACCACACCGGTGGTCATCAACGCCACCCGCAACGAGTTGGCAATCGAATTGACCAGCGCAGGGGTTTGAAAATAGTAAGCGAAGTTGGCCAGGCCGATAAAGTCGCCTGCACGGTCTTGCAGGCTCTTGATCAGCATGGTCACGAGTGGGAATAGTAGCCCCACCACCAGCAATGCAACGCCAGCGAGTAACGCCAATAAACGGATCAACGACTCTAGCGACGGCCTGGTCGCCGATTTTACAAAGCTCTCGGCCATCATTGCTGGCTGCTCCCGGCGGGGTAAAGACGAGCGGCTTCGGCGGGCAGGTGAATGCCTAGAACCTGCCCCTGGTAAAGGCTTAGGTCGGTACTATCGCGGCTAGGCACATCGGCAATGAGCGTTTGGTCAACGTCCGTTAGGCGCAAAGTGACCCGCTGAAAGGGACCTAAAAACTCGATGCCGATCACCTCACCATTCAGCGCTCCCACTTGACGGCTAAGTGCCACCGCCTCGGGCCGAATAGCCAACTGGGCGGCTTGGCCCACTTTCAGGGTATGCGATAGGCAGGCGCAGGGCGTGGTACCCAGCAGCGCTTGGTTATCGCCCTGAGCGGTCACTTCCAGGAAGTTCATGCTGCCAATGAACGAGGCCACAAAGGCGCTGGCAGGCTGGTGGTAGATCTCGGCCGGGGTGCCCACTTGCTCGATCACGCCGTGGTTCATCACCACGATGCGGTCGGCCATGGTGAGCGCCTCTTCCTGGTCATGGGTCACCATGATGGTGGTCACCCCGAGGCGCGCCTGCAGGGCTTTAATCTGGCTGCGCAGATGGCCCCGCACCCGGGCGTCCAACGCCGAAAGCGGCTCGTCCAGCAGTAGCAGGCCAGGCTCGGTGGCCAGTGCCCGCGCCAGCGCCACGCGCTGCTGTTGTCCGCCGGAAAGTGCCGCCGGGTACTTGTTGTCGCTACCCGTCAAGTTCACCAACGCAAGCAGCTCACTCACCCGTGCTTGGATGCGTGACCGCTCTACCCGCCGGTTGCGCAACCCATAGGCCACGTTGTTAAACACCGTTAGGTTGGGAAACAGCGCATAGGACTGGAACACAATGCCGAAGTCACGCGCCTGGGTAGGCAGCATGGAAATATCTTTGTCGCGCTGAATAAGCGTGCCCGCGGTTTGCCGGGCAAGCCCCGCAATAGTGCGCAGCAGGGTGGTTTTGCCGCAGCCGGAGGGACCTAAAAAGCAGACAAACTCCCCCTCGTTAATGGTCAGGGAAATGTTGTCCAGTGCAGTAAAGGTACCAAAACGCTTGGTCACCGCTTCAATGCGTAAATGGGGCGTCGTGGGGGTCATCACTGTCGGCGCGTCGGCCGCCAGCAGCGATGTCATTGTCGTGTGCATAACATCTCCATGCCCCGGCACACTGGCCGGGGCAACTGATCGCGGCTTATTGCTCGGTTTTACCATCGTAGCGACGCTGCCACTCGGCCAGCACGCGTTCGCGATTGACGGCAGCCCACTGGAAGTCGGCGTCGATCATGCGGTCAGTAATATCGGAGGGGTAGTTTTCAATCGGCTGTGCTACACCTGGGTAGGCCACCACTGCATAGCCTTCGTTATAGAGTTCGTTGGCATCGCGGGAGATTGCCCAGTCCATCAGCGTTTGCGCGGCTTCCTGCTTGTCGGTACCAGTCATAATAGCGGCGGCCTCCATATCCCAGCCCAGCCCTTCTTCAGGGAAGATAACTTCAATAGGCGCACCCTGGGACTTCAAGCGCGCACCGCGGAAAGCAAATGACACGCCCACCACGGTTTCACCGGTGGCCGCCAGGCTGCAGGGAGCAGAGCCAGAATGGGTGTAACGGGCAATGTTGTTATGCAGGCGATCCATATAATCCCAGCCCTGATCCTCTTCCCATAGCTGCAGCCAGCTGGCCACATCCAGGTAGCCGGTACCCGACGAGTTGGGGTTAGGCATAATCACATGGCCTTCAAACTCTGGCTGGGTGAGATCTTCCCAAGAGGTCGGCATCGGCACGCCCTGGCGCTCGCCCTCAATGGTGTTGTAGCAAATAGCAGCGACCCAGGCGTCCATACCCACCCAAGCTGGGTCTTCACCATCACGATAGGCCACATCGACAAATTTGGGGTCGAGATTCTCAACGCCAGCGGGAGCGTAGCGCTCCAGCATGCCCTCCTCTTCCAACACCAGCAGGCTGGTAGCGGCCAGGCCCCAGATCACGTCAGCCTGGGGATTGTCTTTCTCGGCCAGCAGGCGGGCGGTAATCACGCCGGTGGAGTCGCGCACCCAGTTAATCTCGATATCCGGGTGCGCCGCGCTGAAGCGTTCGGCGTATTTTTGCAGGTCATCTGACTCAACGGCGGTATACACGGTTAATTCAGTGGCCTGGGCGTTTGAAGCAAGTGCAACGGCTGCGGCACCTGCAAGCAAGGTGGAGGGGAATAAACGGCGTGACATCATGATGGTGGGCTCCTGGCTAATTGGTATAGACCAGAAGTCTGCAGGCTTTAAATGACACTGCGATGACGCTTGTTTGACCGTTTTTTTAACTGATGATGACCACGACTAGGTCGTTTCCGCTAGCGCTGACCGGATAGCTCCACACTGATACACAGCGAATCGTGCAGCCAGTGCTCTTCATCAAACTCAATAGGGCGCTGCTGGTCGTCTAAAATGGCACGGTTAATATTTAACCCGGCAGTGCCGGGCGCAACGAATAGCTCTTCGGCATCCATTGGCGAAAGCGCTTCTGAGACCATGCGAATAGAGCGATTGGCCAGGTAGTGCCCCCAGCGCTCGCGCAACAGCCCCCAAAGCGATTGCCCACTATAGATATCTAGCAACTCTGGGGCACGCTCGGGCACCACCCACAGCGACTCCACCAGCACCGCGCGGTCATCCACGTAGCGGCGGCGGCGAATATGCTGAAACGGCTGGTCATCCGGCAGATTCAGTGCCCGCGCGGCAGGCAGATGGGCACGGGTTTCCAGCTTCAATACTGCCGTGCGCGGCTGCCGCCCCTGTGCACGTACATAGTCGTTAAAGCCCGCGTCACGGGTGGGGTCGTAAACTAAACGGGCAGGAGAAATAAACCAGCCGCGCCGGTTGCTGCGGTGGATTAAGCCCTCCATTTCCAACTGTGAAAGCGCTTGGCGCAGGGTCACACGAGTGGTGGCAAAACGCTCGGCCAATGACCGCTCTGCGGGAAGCTTGCCTTCCCACAGGGCAGCATTTTGGTCGATCAAGGTACGAAGCTGTTCGGTTAACTTTAGATAGTAGGCATCAGACATGTGCCGATTTTCCTGGCAGAGCATTAGGTGACGAAGCGCTTGAGGGCGCCCGCCAGTCTAAGCGCCGCCAACCTTCAACGCTAGCCACTTCAGCGAGTACTGGATCGGGATTGACCGCTACAGGGCAATCCACGTACTGCAACAGCGGGAGGTCGTTGCGGGAGTCTGAGTAGAAAGTAGTGTGGCTAGGGGTGAACTGCTGCTCGGCCAACCACTGTTTTAAGCGCAGCACCTTACCGCCACGATAAGAAAAAATACCCTCGCTGCCGCCGGTATAGCGCGCGTCTTCATTGATGCCGTGCTCCACGCTTAGCTCTACCGCCAGCACGTGTTCAATACCCAGAGTGGTCGCTATCGGCTCGACCAGATGCCGTGACGAGGCGGAAATCAGTACCAGGGTATCGCCTGCCTGGCGGTGCGCTTCCAGACAGGCCCAAGCTTGTTCAAAAATACGCGGTTGCAGGTGCGTGGCAACAAAGCGCTCGACCTCTTTTTGCACATCTCTCACTCTGCGCCCTCGCAGCGGTGCTAGGGTCATGGCCAAATACTCTTCAAGCTTTAGCTTCCCCGCGTGATAGGCCTGGTGCATTTTCTCCGCCCGCGCCATAAACGCTTCGGCATCGCTGATCCAGCCTTGCTCTATCATCCATAAATTCCAGCGGTCGCTGCAGTCTCCGTCCAGGAGGGTGTCGTCAAGATCAAACAGGGCCAGGCGCATGGGAGCACTCCTTTCATCGCGGGTTGGCGGCGCGTAGGGTATGCCAAAGGTGATGACAGGACGATGACGCTAATAGAAGACGACGATGAGCAAACTAGAAGACTAAGTAGTTAACCACTGCGTCGCAAACTCATCGGCAGGCAGCGGGCGGCCAAACCAGTACCCTTGTGCCTCATTGCAACCCATTGCGGCAAGCAAATTCGCTTGGTCGCGCGTTTCAACGCCTTCCGCCACGGTTTTCATCTCTAGCGCTTTTGCCATGGCGATGATGGCCTGAACAATGGTGCGGTCATTTTTGTTTTCGAGCATTTCACGCACAAAGGAAATATCAATTTTCAGTGCGTCGGCAGCGAAGCGCCGTAGGTAGGAAAGCGAAGAATAGCCGGTGCCGAAATCATCGATAGAGAGAGCATAGCCCGCTTGTCGCATGGCGTGGGTGATCTCAACGGCCTGATCTGGGTCGCGCATAAAATCACTTTCAGTGAGCTCCAGGGCGATAGCGCTCGACGAAACGCCGGCGGTGAGTTGCGCAATGTGGTGGGTAAGCTCAGGATCGGCAAACTGTTGGGCGGAAATATTGATCGATAGCCTCCCTGGCAGCCCACCCTCAGGCTGTTCACGCCATGCCAGTAGCTGCCTTGCGGACTCTTCCAGCACCCAGTCTCCCAAGGCACGAATCAAACCGCGCTCTTCAGCCAGGGGAATAAACTCGCCGGGGCTCACCCAGCCCCACTCGGCATCGTGCCAGCGGCACAGGGCTTCTGCACCAGTCAACTGACCACTGGTAAGGTTCACCTGGGGCTGAAAGTAGAGTTCTAACTTGTGTTCAGTAATTGCCGCGCTGAGTCGCTCGGTCATCTGTTGGCGTCGATGTAGCGCGTGGCGCATCGTTTGGGAATAGGGGCAGATACTATTTTCGCGCCGCTTGGCGTGGTGGAGAGCAATGCTGGCAGCGTTAAATAGTTCGCCCGCCTCGCTCACATGCTGCGGATAATGAGCAAAACCGATGCTGACATCGAGGTGAAAGACACGCCGTTCCAGATGAAGCGGCGGCTTAACCACTAAGCGTAGCTGCTCCACAAGGCTGCCAATGTCACGAGGGGTGGTATCGGCCACCAGCAGGGCAAATTCATCCCCTGACAAACGCGCCAACGAGCCGTATGAGTGGCTGATCTTCGCTAAACGATCAGCCACTGTCACCAGCAGTTGATCGCCCACTTGGTGACCGTGCAGATCGTTGACCTCTTTAAAACGGCGGATATCCAATAACAGCAGTGAAAGCCCATGCTCGCCTTGCTGGGCTTCTTGCCACATTTGCGCTAGCAACTCCATAAAACGGACGCGGTTAGGTAAACCGGTGGTACTGTCGGTATAGGCTAACTGGTGCATGTGCCGATGGTCGCGCCGACGCTCAAGCTCTGCTGCAGCACCGGTCGAAAGAATTTGCAGCACAGAGGTGGCGAACGCATTGGTGGTCAGCGGCTGTCGATAAAATACCATCATCACGCCAATGGCCTCGCCGTTGGCATTATCCAAACGCCGCCCAATCCATGCTCTTGTGGGTAGCAGTGTGCCTGGTAATAACAGCGGCGAACCATCATGCATGACTGCTTCACGCTCCAACACTACCTGCTCGCTGGGCGAGCCTCGCAGCGCAAAGGTGTGCTGTTCTCGCTGAGCCCCATCAACCACCATGCTGACAGTCGTCGCCTGCCCATAGACATTTTCATCGCCCTGGGGTGAAGTATGCAGCAACGCAATAAAGCCTGCATCGGCTTCCAGCACCTTGACCAAGGTCACAATCAACTGCTGAAAATAACCATCCCCGACTTGGGTCGTGACCGTAGAAGCCACTTGAACCACGGCGTTTTGCACCCGCTGCGATTCTTGCTGGTCGGTCACATCCGAGATAAACCCTTCCAAGCATACGATTTCGCCCGCCTCATCTATGACGGCCTGGCCTTGCTCCCACATCCACCGATAACCACCGTCGCGATGGCGCAGCTGGTAGATCACACGGTAAGGGCATCTGTTGGCAATGGCCGACTGTACCTCATGGAAGACCTTGTCCTGGTCATCAGGATGAATCAGGGCAGCAAAACTGATCAGCCGATTACCCTGTAATTCGTCAGGCCGGTACCCGGTCAGCGTTTCGGCCCCTTGGCTCACCAGTTGCATAGTCCAATTGCGGTCATTCAGGCAGCGATAGGCCATGCCCGGCAGATGGTTGAGCAGCGTATCCAAACGGCGTTCACTTTCCCGCGCGACCTCTTCGCTCTTTCTTAATGCCTGCTCTGCTTTTTGTCGGCACAGCTCTGCACCCGCCTGGGCGGCGGCGATTTGCAATATCTCATTGGCTAGATCGTCCAACTGCATGGGGGCGTTTTTGAGTACCGCTAACAAACCAACTAGCGAACCATCCGCCGCATAGAGCGCCCGCCCCAAATAACTCTCGGCACCCAGTTCACAAAGCAGTTTATCGTCAGGAAAGCGTGACTGAACATCATGGTCATAAAGGCAGGTTTCGCGTCCTAACACAGTCTCGCAAGGGGTACCGGTCAGCGTGTAAGTAACATTGCTCAGCAAGTTGCCATTTGACCAAACGGCCAACGTCTCAGCCCGATGCAATTGAGTTACATCGGCGACTAACACATGATCAACGCCTAGTATCGTCGCTAAACGTTCAACCAACGTTGCATAAAAACGCGGGCTCCCACTGTGCCCTACGCCTTCTGCCAATTGGCGGAATATATCGGCCGCGTCGTTCTTTGTGTGCATTGTTGCACTCACTTTTTTAATTCTGAAGCGGCTTGGACGCCTGCCACTAACCTCATAAAGTATATATAGCGGCCTACAAAGCACAAACCGCTCTTTTCCAACTATAACAACGTCAACAGTAGCTGGATATATGGTAAAATTAGGTATCGCCTCATAATGGCTGGCGGCTACGCTACAAAGTGCGCAGGAGATAACGTGACTAATACATCGACCAAGGATGAAGCACTGTATGGAATGCTAACTGAAGCACTGCCTGGTTTTCTGATCAGCGATTTCCTCAAGTGCCAACGCTTACCTTCGCTTCCCTCAATCGCATTACGCATCCTCAGATTAACGCAATCGTCAAAAGCGACTATCAACGATGTTGCCGACACCATTGAACACGATCCAGCGTTGACCACTCGGTTAATATCTCTCGCCAATAGCGTCCACCACACCCGCTCCGCCAATCCGACACAAACATGCCTGGAGGCTATCCAGCGACTAGGACTAGATGCAACGTTAACGGTCGTGTTGAGCTTTAACCTTTTTCAGCACCCCAGTAAAGGGCCGCAGCATACTCATATTTGGCGACGGTCTATCATGTCTGCGCTGATAGCGCGCCAACTTGCTGAACAAGCGTGCCCTAAACAGGCAGGCAATGCGTTTACAGCAGCGCTGCTACAGGATATTGGCATATTGGCACTGAGTGCGACTTACCCCGAGCAAGCAGACGAACTCTATAGTGATAGTGCTATCTCCCATACCCAGCTTATTGCGGAGGAGCAGCGTTACTTTGGTGGTGACCACACCGTTATTGGGGCATGGCTGGCAGCCAAATGGGGGCTCCCATCGGCGATGGTCAACACCATACGTTTTAGTCACGCCTGCTATCAAAGCGATAGCTTAATGGATATGTGTGTTCGTCTATCCGGCCCCACGGCGGATGCCTGCCTATCAAAAGCTCCTGAAGAACAGCTGGCCGCCCTGATAGCCGATATAAGCACGACAGCGGATGTGCCCTCTCTCTCATTTAAAAGCGTTCTACAAGAAGTTCAGCCCAAAATGGAGTTGATCGCTAAAACGCTGATGATTGACACCCCCGCGGCTATTGATCCCAAAGAGCTGCTTGAAAATGCTCAGCAGCTCTTGCTAAATCATACGCTTATACTCAATAGCCGTAGAGAAGCCCAACACAAAGCATTAACGATGTTGCGTAAAGGGTACAGCGACCCGGATGGATTCAACAAAAACATTGCTTTCAAAAAACTTAACCCCCAATCCCGCGCTAAATCTTAAACCTCTGGCCAGAACATGCATGCCATCAGGCGTTCCGGCCAGAGCGTTTTTTCTAGGAGACCTCTGATTAACTATTGCGCTTGCCCATACGGCGTTAAAAATCGCCTCAAAATGCTCATTTACACCCACGTAAACTCCGCTTTTTCGTTGATTTTTGCCTTGTCTGGCCTGCGCTCATTACGTTAATCAGAGGCTCCCTAGTTCATGCTTAACCGTCTTTCTTTTATAAGCACCTCACCGAGTCATTGCCTCAGGTAGATAGAGAGCGATACCCGGAAAGATGTGCATTAAGGCAATCGCCAACAGCATGAGAAGAAAGAACGGCAACGTGGCTTTGGTAATGGTCAGAATATCTTTACCGGTTAGCCCCTGAATCACGAACAGGTTGAAGCCCACCGGTGGGGTAATCTGGGACATCTCGACCACCACGACCAGATAAATACCGAACCAGATCAGGTCGAACCCAGCGGCGCTCACCAGCGGCATGATAATCGCGGTGACTAGCAGGATCAGCGAGATACCGTCGAGAAAACAGCCCATCACCAGCAGCAGCAAGGTAAGCGCAATCAGCAGCATGGTAGGTGAAAGCCCCATCTCACCAATCGCCTGCGCCAGCTTCATGGGCACCTGGGTAAAGCCCATGGCCGAGGTTAAAAACGACGCACCGGCAATAATAAAAGCGATCATGCAGGCGGTACGCACGGCGGCAAACAGCGAGCTTTTAAAAATGTCGCGATCAAAGTGACCGTTAAAGCGCGCAATCACGATTGACAATACCACACCGACTGCCGCGGCCTCAGTAGGCGACGCTAACCCGCCATAGATCGAAAAGATAATCCCGCCGATCAACAGCAGAATAGGTACCAGCGACCAGGTATTGCGCAGCTTTTCAGCAAAGCTCATACCGGATTCATCTTCGCCGGTAAGCCCTTCACGGTTGCCCTTGAGCAACGCCCACAAAATGAGGTAGCTCATAAACATGGCCAGGATCATCAGTCCCGGGCCAATACCGGCCATAAACAGCCTGGAGATCGACTGTTCGGTGACCACACCGTAAACGATGAGCACAATGGAGGGTGGAATCAAAAGTCCCAAAGTGGAGGCGCTGGCCAAGGTGCCAATCGCCATATTGCTGTCGTAACCCCGCCGCTCGAGCTCTGGCAGGGTCATTTTGCCCACCGTGGCACAGGTGGCCGCCGAAGAGCCGCACACCGCTGCAAACATGCCGCTGCCAATAATATTGGTATGCAGTAAACGTCCCGGCAGTCGGTTCAGCCAGGGCGACAGGCCACGAAACATATTGTCCGCAAGCCCGGAGCGAAACAGAATTTCCCCCATCCAGATAAACATAGGCAGCGCGGTGAGATCCCAACCGTAGCTGGCGCCCCAAAAATCGGAGGCTAAAATAGCGCCTGGCGAGAAAGAGCTGAAGAACTCTAGCGCTATCCAGGCAGTGCCGATTAGCGCAAAGGCAATCCACACCCCGCTCCCTAGCAGAACCACGAGGGTGAAAATGGTGGCGAGACTTAGTAGCAGCACAAGGATCTCTCCAATTTAAAAGGCAGAAGCAGTGTTAACAGTGGCCCCGTTAACCGCTGCGTACTCAACACAACAGGCGACGTACTCAACCAAGACATAGCTATCGTCACCATTTAGTGGCCCTCGCTTTCATCTGGGGCAGACGCTTCACGAAAACTCGCAGGATCGCGAATGGCAATCCGTAGCGCCATAAACAGGGCTTCAGCCAGCGCCAAACAGAGCAGTCCTACGCTGGTCGCGAGCACAAGCTGGGGGATCCAGAGCGGAATCGACACAAAGCCTGAAGAGACATCGTTGTATTGCACGCTCTCCCTCGCCAACCCAATGAGGCCGTAACTGAGCATTAAGCTGATCGCCAGGGCGATGATGAGGCAAAACACTTCAAACCACACACGAATTGCCGATGGTAGCCGGGTAATCAACAGCGTCACGCGAATATGGGCGTGATGCACAAAGGTGTAGGCCAACCCCAGAAAGGTCGCCCCCACCAATAGATAAGAAGCGATTTCCGAAACGCCGGTAATACTCATGCCCAGGCGGCTCAGTCCCACGAGCACCAGCAGGGCATCTACCAGGCGGAAGGTCACCTGAAGCGCTATCAGCGTGCAAATGGCAACCATGCAGGCCGCCGCACCCCAAGCACCCAGGCGATAGAGCTTGTCGAATTTAAACGTCATGTTCGCAGCCTCACGAAGCACGCGGGAAACGTACTTATAAAACGTACTTAGGAAAAGCGCGTAGCAAAAGCAGGGGCAGCGCCAAAATCACCGCCCCTGCGGAAACCATCACGATAGAGCCTAGTTAAAAAGTACTTAGCTTAAACCGTGTTTAGGCTAAATAGCGCTTAGCTGTCGCGCTGCTCGCGATAGGATTCCAGCGCCTGTTTGGCTTCGTCGTCAGCACGGGACTGCCAATCTTCAAACAGTTTGTCACCGGCTGCCTGGAATGCCTCTGAAACGGCTTCGTTAGGCTCTGAAACAGAGATACCGTTCTCTTGCAGAGCTTCTAAGCTCGCCTGATTATCTTCGCGGCTCATCTCCCAACCACGTTTTTCAGCCTCAGCGGCGGCTTCCATCAGAGCGTCCTGAGTCGCTTCATCCAGGCCATCAAAACTACGTTGGCTAATGAAGACGATATTTTTTGGCAGCCACAGGTTAGCGTCGGTGTAATCAGTCACGTAATCCCACGCTGCCATGGAGTTACCGGTAGAGCTTGAGGTGATCATGGCATCCACACGGCCAGTGCTAAACGCAGTGGGTATATCAGACTCTTCGGTTTCGGTGGGGCTACCGCCCAGATTATCGACAAAGCGCTGGGTATTGATGTTAGGTGCACGAACGCGCAAGCCTTCAAACTGCTCAGGGTCAGTAAGAGGTTCAGAGGTATAGATACCTTGCGCAGGCCAAGCGACGGCGTAGAGCGGAATCAACCCCTCATAGGCAAACAGCTCGGTGATCATCGGCTTGGTGGCTTCCCACAGCGCGTAGGCGTCGTCATAGCTGCCGGCCACACCGGGCAGTGTATCCACTTCGAAAATGGGATCATCGTTGGAAAGAACGGAGAGGAATACTTCACCCGCATCAATCGTGCCACGGCGAACCGACGGCTTGATTTCACCATGCGATACCAACGAGCCGCCGCTATGTACGGTAATGGTTAACTCGCCATCGGTAGCTTCGGCCACGTCCTCAGCGAACTGCTTGTTGTTTTGGGTATGAAAGCTGGCATCACCGTAAGGCGTGGCCATGGTCCATTCTGCGGCATGAGCCGTCACCGTTAAACCGCAGGCGGTCGCCAGGAGCAATGAAGTCGTTATTGTCTTGCGCATCATAAGAACCCTCTTATTTCTATTAATAGTATGGTGCTAATAGTGTGTTGCTTCGGTGGTACCAGAGGAGGCACTGGCAGTAACCCAGCGCCCGGAGAAAAGTGTTGTTGTCATATCGGCACGGCGCGCCTGAGCATAGCTGCAGGCACACTGCTGAGCCAATCGGGCAACGCCACGACAAAAGCGCGGGTGGTTAGCGTTGCGCCATATCACATCATAGTGCATGGCCGGTAACGGCACCGGTAGCGAGAGACGGTAGAGCTCCCCTCGCTGCCACTCATCCAGCACAGTGGCGACAGGCAGCGCGCCAATCCCCAACCCTTCGGTGGTCATTCGTACAATGGTCATTAGTGTGCTGACGCTATGGATACGAGGATTAGCGATTCCCTGCTCTGCCAAATAACTCACTAACTCTGCATAGGGACGAGCCTGCTTACCAAATGAAATAAACGGCAACTGCTTGCCCCAAGTGTCGGCACTTTCGCCCAGTTGCTTGACGTGCCGCGGAGAGACAAACATGCCCATTTCATAAGGGCTCAAGGACTCGTACTCGATCTGCTTTTGCGGTGAATAGCCATTCATCGCCAATACAATATCCAGTTCGTTGCCCAGTAGCCGCTCATTGAGCACCGGCGAGTAATCGACCGTCAGTTCAATGGTCAAACGCGGATACCGCTCGGTTAAACGGCGCATAAATTCGGGAAACCAGCTATGGGCGATGGTTTCAATCGTGCCGAGCCGCAATGGTGCAGAAAACGCCTCTTCGTCATCGAAAAGCTTCATCGCTTCATCACGCTGGTGCAGCATCCGCTCAGCGTGCACAAAGAACTCGCGGCCCCGCATAGTAGGCTGAATAGGCCTGGCGGCACGCTCCAGCAGCAACTCTCCTACCGTGGTTTCCAAGCGTGAAATACGCTCAGAAACAGAGGGCTGAGTAAGGTGCAGGCGGGTCGCCGCCTTACGGAAGGAGCCGAGCCTCACTGCCCATACGAACGCCTCAAGTTCTTTAAAATCGAGCATAGTGACTCGCCTACAAATATGACTTACTGGAGTAAAAACACTGCTGTGCTGATACGCAAAGAGACCGGCGGAGTGCTACGGCTCATGACGACCTGATAGCTACGCAACTTGACCACCACTACGCAACTTCAAGACCACTACGCAACTTCAAGACCACTATGCAACTTTAAGGCCACTCCCAGCAGCGCTATCTCACCAACGTTATTATCACGCCCCGCTCCTAATGTGATAAGCGTATCGTGCCCAAGCGTCAACCCTTTTTCCAATAAATAACAATATGATAGAAGCACCCGATAGTTAGTATCGTCAAAAACGATTGGCACTGGGCAAGCCATGTTCATATATTGGTGGTGGACTACAATTCAGCGCTAACCAATCAAGCGCACCCACTGCATCGACATAGGAGTCGCTATGGCCATCCCCCTGCTTAATTGCGATATGGGCGAAAGTTTCGGCAACTGGCACCTCGGCCTGGATGCCGATGCGATGCCTTTCGTCGACTGCGCCAACATCGCCTGCGGCTTCCATGCCTCCGACCCCCATGTCATGCGCCGCACCGTCAAACTAGCGGTTCAAAATGGCGTGCGCATTGGCGCGCACCCGGGTTATCCGGATTTGATGGGCTTTGGCCGCCGCTCAATGGCCTGCTCGCCGGAAGAAGCGGAAGATATGGTGCTCTACCAAGTGGGAGCTTTGGCGGGCATCTGCCAAGCCGAAGGCACCCAACTGAGCTATATCAAACCGCACGGTGCGCTGTACAACGACATGGCTGCCAACCCGGCGCTGCTCGAAGGCGTCATGCGCGCAGTACGTGCTTATGATGCCAGCCTGCCGTTAATGATTATGTCCACCGCCGACCCCGAACCACATCGCGAGCTGGCCGCCCAAATAGGCATTACCCTCTGGTTCGAGACCTTTGCCGACCGCGCTTATGACGGTAACGGCCACTTGGCCTCACGACGGCTGCCTAACGCTGTGCACCACGACCAGAACACCATCGTCAATCAAGCCATCAAGCTGGCCAAAGGCGAGCCGCTCACCGCACTCGACGGCACAACGCTGCAGTTAGCCTGCGATACGCTCTGCGTTCATGGCGACAACCCCGAGTCAGTGGCCGCCGTACGCGCTATTCGCGAGGCCTTTCAGGCGCTGGAGCCGGTGTGAAACCCAATATTGAAATGCGCATTGAAACCGCCGCCATGGATGCCCTGATGGTGCGATTATTCGACACCATCGACGAAACCAATATGGCCTGGATAATCGCCGCCGATCAGGCGCTGCGTAATGCCTTTGGAAGCATGTTAATTGACCTGGTGCCCTCTTACACCACGCTGCTGCTGCATTACGACTGCCAGCAGTTAACCCATAGCGAGGCGATTCAACTTATTCACAAGGCGCTTTCTGGTCTTACCCCTGTGGATACTCAAGCCGGTGAGCTGCACGATATCCCGGTGTGGTACGACGAAAGCGTGGGCCCCGAGTTACCACTGGTCGCCAAACGCGCTGGTTTGAGCGTCGACGAGCTTATCGAGCAGCACTGCAACCACGATTACTGCGTATTTGCGTTGGGGTTTGCCCCCGGTTACGGCTTTATGGGCTTGGTAGACGAATCTCTCGCTACGCCGCGCTTGAAAACGCCGCGCCGCAAAGTCGCCGCAGGTAGCGTGGGCATTGCTGATCGCCAAACCGCGATTTATCCGCTGCTTTCGCCGGGCGGCTGGAATATTCTGGGCCGCACCAACGTGCCGCTATTCGAGCACGCCAAACGTGGCGAGCCACTGTTTCGCCCCGGCGACAAGGTGCGCTTTAGAGCGATCTCCCGGGAAGAGTTTGAAGCAGATGGTGGCGATACCACGCCCATGGAGGAGCGCCCATGAGTCACGCTGCCATGAATGAAACACAAAAGGGGCTAGTGGTTAAACAGGCGGGACCGCTGGCGCTTATCCAAGATGCCGGGCGGTTTGGCGTCGGCCACTTAGGCGTTACTCAGGGTGGCGCTGCCGACTGGATCTCGTTTCGCTGGGCCAATTGGTTGCTGGGCAACGCTTTAAACAGCGCTGCGCTGGAAATCGTCATGGGCGGCGGCTTGAGCTTTGAAACCGAACACGAGGTGCGCCTGGCGTTGACCGGCGCCGATCTAGACGCCCAGTTGGATGGCAAACCGCTTGCACCCAATACCAGTTTCAAGCTACTGCCGGACCAGCGCCTGGTATTTCGCCAACCGCGCCAGGGTTTGCGCGCCTATCTCGCCTTTCCCGGCGGGCTAAATGCGCCAGAAGTGCTGGGCAGCCGCTCCTGCACTGCCCGCGAGCAATTGGGGGGCTTACAGGAAGATGGCAAACCGCTAAAAGTGGGCGACCGGTTAACCTGGAAAGGCACCGCTCCGGCAGTGCGGCGCATTCCTGAAAGCCAGGGCCCGCGCATGCCTGCGTCTGGCTGCCGCTTACCCATCGTGCTCGGCTCGCAAATCGCCTCCTTCAGTGGCCATGCACTTTTCCAGGCGTTCAACCAACCCTGGACAGTGGATAATCGCGCCGACCGGATGGGCGTACGCCTCACCGGCCCAGCCCTACACGGCTCACTAAAGGGCATTATTTCCGAAGGCATTCCGCTGGGAGCAGTTCAAGTGCCGCCGGACGGCCAGCCAATCGTGCTGATGAATGACCGCCAGACAATCGGCGGCTACCCGCGCCTAGGCGCCCTCACCCCCATCGCCTGCGCTACGCTGGCCCAGTGTTTACCCGGCACCCAGGTTTGGTTAACCCCTGCCAGCGCCAGCCAAGCGCAAGATGATTACCGACATCAGCTAACGGTTTGGCACTAAAGTAAAAAAGCCCCGAACCAGGGGCTTTATCAGTATCTCGTGTCTCAAGAGCGCTAGCTTCTAGCCATCTGCAGTTCCTTAACGACGATATCGCCATCAATGACGATGGGCTCATCGTCCAGGAAGAGCGAGCAGTTGCGCATGGGAATATCCAGATGGCAGGCGGTATCGTTAGACCCGCCCAGTTCGCTGTTAGGGCCGGTGGAGAACATTACGTTGCCATAAAAGCTACGCGGTTCCATCCCCATGCCACCCGGGAACTCCCCCGGCACCATGCGGTGCCATTTGGCATTAGGGTTCATGCCCCAGCCTACGTGGCTCATGCCCATGCCGCGCGGGTCGTTAAAGCTATCCATATAGGATTTCACTAGCTCCGCATCGAGCCCACCACGTATATCGGTAATCCAGCCCTTTTCAATGGTGTAGGTAATAGGCTCTCGAACATACATGTTTTGGGGAAGCAGAATATCGCCCGGCGCCACCACAATGGTGCCATCAACGCCATCGTCATCACCGCCGGTGAACACAAAGCCAGAGGGCCAGTGATCCCAACGCCCCGGTTCGTCGGTACAGGCATACTCAGCAACCGTCTCATAAGTATTCAGTTGGTAGGTGACATCCGTGCCGTGGGGCGAGGTGATGCGCATCACTTTGGCTTTTTCCAGCAGCGCGGCGGCCAGTTCGACCTTTTCCCTTAGCTCTTTGGTGGGCAACATTCTGGCCAGCAGTTCTGGCGGTTCAACCGCCGTCAATATACGCGTACCCGCGGCTTGGATCGCCATTTGTTCGGGAGAGAACAGCAGGAAAATACAATCGATCAACATGTCGCAGTTTTTAAGCGCTTCCACCGCATCGGGCATGCTAGCAAGCCCCGTTGCTCCCACGGCCCAGCCGCCGGTAGGTAACGGCGCGGGTAACCGCATGTGGTACATATTGGCGCCTAAACGCTGCCCCGCCGCCATAAAGGCATCCGCATAATCAAGGCGTTCGCTGCCCTGAGTCAGTACGACGAGTTTTTCGCCTTCATGTACGCCGGACATTTTTAGCTGATGGAGGCAAATTTCGGCAAAGCTTGCGTGATCCATAAAGTCTCCTAACTCCCCAGGCGAAAGCACAGCTGTAACGTACCGGGAAGTGTTAGCTGAGAGCGCTCGTGCTCGCCTTTGGGCACACCAAGCGCTCTATGGTGTTATCGGGTCAAAGCTGAACGTCAATTAGGCAGCCGCCTCTTTCGTCGCTTGATCTTTGGTAGTACTGCGCTTTTTGCTCAGCTCTTCAGAGATAGCCGCAAAGAAAGCATCCGTGGTGGCTTGATGAGGCTTGGTGGCTAAACTAACGCCAACAAACAGCACACTAGCGACCACAATGCCCCATACACCGGCGGGCAGGCCCAGCAGTGAATTACCAGTGGCATACATCAGCAGTACAAAGGCGCTGGTGCCCACCACGCTTACCAGTGCACCGACGCCAGTACCGCGCTTCCAATAGAAGGCACCGATAAGGGCGGGCACCATGGCTACCAGACCAGAGGAAGCAGCCACCGACAGCACCGCAATAAGGTCAAGCTGCAGCTCGGCAAAGGCCAGCGCCATCAGTGCGATCACCGGCACCACGAACTTGCCCACCAGCAGTTGGCGCTTTTCACTGACGTTCGGTTTAACGTTCGCATAGACGTCGCGGGAGACCATGGACGCCAGGGTCAGCATGATCGAATCGATAGTAGAGACCGCGGCCGCCATGATGCCGATCATCACGATCACCCCTAATACTGGCGGAACAAACTCCGAGGCCAGCAGCGTGGGCGTGGCTAAATCTGCACTTGCAAGACTTGGGAAAGCGGCTAAGGCAGAGAAACCCCAAAGCACAGAGACCATGGTGTAGATAAAACCAAACACCAGGAAGCCAATCAGCATGTGGCGCATGGAGCGCAGCGAGGAGGGCATAAACAGGCGTTGACTGACCTGTGGGTTGGAAATACTAAAGAAGAACCAGGGAATGGTGAGCCCCAGGAAAGTGACAAAGCTGAACAGGCCAGGGCCAGGCACCGTGAGTGACTGCGGATGTTCCGTTGCCAGCGTATCGAATAGTGCGCCGAAACCACCCAAGCCCTGGATCACCAGGAAGGCCACCAGGGTTGAGGCAACAATCATCATGATGGCCTGGAGCGAGTCGGTCCACATCACCGAACGAATCCCCGCGATATAGGAGAAGAAGATAGCGATCACCGTGGCCAGCACCACCCCGGTAGTAAAGGTAATCGCGCCATCAGTAATCCCCTGCAACAGGTAACCGACACCCGCGAGCTGAACGGCCGAGTAGGGAATCAGGAAGATACAACTGGCAATCGAGACAGCCATGGCCACATGTTTGCTGTTGTAGCGGTGGCCCAGCATCTCGCTGGGCGTCACATAGCCGAACTTCTTGCCGACTGCCCAGAATTTGGGACCGAAAACAGCCACCAGAGAGACACCGGCGAAATAGATGATTTCAAAACCGAGCGCGCCAACGCCGCCGGCATAGGTAAGACCTGCCAAGCCCACCATCATAAAGGCACTGTAGGTAGTGGCACTGTAGCTCAGCGCCGAGACAAAGCCGTTCATTTGTCGGTTACCCAGGAAGTATCCCGACATACTTTCGGAAGGGCCTTGGCGAGACATAATCGCAATGCCAATAGCGATTAATAAGTAGATGGCAATGGACCACCAGATGAGTGACTCAGTCATTGCTGTGCTCCTCAAAATCTTTAGTGATAAACACATTCAGCGCAATGATGGCCAACCCTGCCAACATCCAGAACAGGAAGCTGCCGTACCAAAGCGCGACACCGCTCAAGAGGGTATAAGGCACCAGGTAGCTCAGCAGGACCACTGCCCATACTAGCCATATCCATTTACTGCGTTTCATAATCCACCTCGTTTTATTACGTCAGGGAGAAGAGTGAGTGTTGTTGTGGTGAGGCTGGCGTATATCTGCGATACGTTGTTTTACTTTTTGCCAAGGCGCTTTCTCTGGGGCAAAACGCGCTCGGAGATAGGTCGTCAAATCAGCGACCTGGGTATTACTAAAGCTGTCGGCAAAGCCGGGCATGCTACCAATACCGGGAATGTGTTCGGCGTGGACACCCCCCAAAATTGACTGAATAACGTTATCGGGATGATCGCTGTGTAAATTGGTATTCAGCGCCAGATTAGTGCCCGCCCTCGAAAAGGTAGGAACGCCAGAATCGACATGGCACGCCGCACAGGCGCCCTCGAAGAGCCGCTCCCCTGCCTCCATTTCTGTTGAGCTAACGGCTGCACTGGTCACGCGCTGCGTAGCTTCCGCCACAGCCGCATCGCTATTACTTGTGGGCGCCTGCATCTGGGCGGCCACATAGTGAGAAATAGCCCGCACATCGTATTCAGGCAGCTCAGCCAACCCCGCTACCACCGGGGCCATAGGGCCAGAGGCAACGCCGTGAAGCTCAGATTCACCGTGGCGCAGATAGTCGTAAAGCGATGTTTCACTCCACGGGATGGGCGCACGCGACAGCGTATTAAGCGGTGGTGCTTCCCAACCATCTACAAAGGCACCGGCAAAGTAGGCCTCGCCGCTTTTCTCAGCGCCCATGGTATTGCGGGGACTATGGCAAGCGCTGCAGTGGCCCAACCCTTCGGCAAGGTAGGCTCCCCGGTTATACAGTTCGCTCTGCATGGGGTCAGGCTGGAAAGGAGTTGCGTCGTGATAAAGCGTATTCCAGCCTGCCATTAAGCTACGCACGCTGAAGGGGAAAGTGAGCGCATTGGCTTTTTTTTCAGTCGACACGGGGGGCTGAGCCATTAAGTAGGCGTAAAGCGCCTGTAAATCGGCATCACTGGTCTTGGCAAACGCCGTATAGGGGAACGCGGGATACAGGTGGCTGCCATCGCGGCTAATGCCGTGGCGCATGGCGCGCTCAAAGGCTGCGTAAGACCACTGACCAATCCCCGTCGCCTCATCCGGCGTAATGTTCGTGCTGTAGAGCGTCCCGAAAGGTGTCTCAAACCCACGCCCACCGGCATTGGTCACGCCACCTTCTGTGGTATGACACGCCGCGCAGTCGCCTGCAGCCGCAACGAGTCGCCCACGCTCAATGGTCTCGGCGGAATAGAGGTTGCTAGCTGGCCTGGCAATCGGTGCAATCGCCCCTTTCCACGGCCATGCCATGGCAACAGTGCCCGCAATAGTGGTAAACGCTGCGGCGGCTAACCAGCGCCGTTTCGTTGACCGCGGCGGTTTCAATTTAGATGGGCGCCCTGCCTCCTCGATGGACGAAGCTTCGAGTGCCTGGCGCACACGCTTGGCGGTAAACGGTGGTTGGCGAAAACGCAGGCCGGTGGCATCAAAAAGCGCATTGGCTATTACCGCAACACCCGGCGATAGCTCCGCCCCGGTTAATACGTCTTCACCAACGGTTTGATTAACACCTCCCTCAACAGGGCTCGGCGAAGAAGCGGTGGTTGGTAATCCTGCTGAATATTCACTTTTAGTCAGCGCACGACTGCCGTCACCCCACTCGTCGAAACTGGGCGCTTGCCCCAAAAGGGGGCGCGCCTCGCCCAAAACCCGGGCCTGTAGCGTTTGCTGAAGGCGATCAGTATCCACATCAGAGCCGACGTCCTGACCAACGACCAAACGGGTAAGCTGAACATCGCCGGTAACACGATTAACCTCCACATCGGCAATCCAGGCAGAGCGCACTCCCGATTCCACGCGTTGTTCGCGGTCAGGTAGTTGAGAGTAGGCAAAACCCCGCCCGCGCAATAGATCCTGGGGTAAAGAGTCCGCTGATGGATTGAACGCCCTTTGCCACTCGGCCCGTTTAGCAACGGACTCAATCAGCTCAATACCACGCGCATCGTCAAGATGTCGAAGTCGCAGCGCGACAGGGTCTTGGTCACTCTCGCGGGCAACCTCATCTAAAAAAGATTCTCGAGCGAACGTCTGCTGTATACCCATCAAGGTGGAATTGGTGGAGAGCGAGTCTGACTGGGAGCGTGCGGCAAGGTATTGGTCACGAAATACATAGGGCGAGAACGGCGTTGTGTCTTGCTCGCCGGCGGAGGCCTCAGCGCTAGACGGTGTTATCGCGGCCCTACCACTTAACAACAACCCTGCGGCAGCCACCTCACCAGTGAGATTGGCCTGCTGATAGTGATAACGGGCTACCTCACCACTACTGGCAATATCCGCGTTTAGGCTAATTCGCTGCGCTTGGCCCAATGCCTGAACATCTTTGGCGTAGCGGGCATCGAGCCAAACGGCTACCGGGCCGCCCACCGCCCGCGACATCAACGCCGCATCCACGGCGGCATCGTCACCGCAATGGCGACCCAACCCTGAGGCCTGACTTGATGCGTGTTTACCATCAACTCTGTAAAGCTCAATCTGGCTAATATCCAGCGCGATTAACCGGCTTAGATCCTGCTTAAGCGCCGCTGGGGTGACGGTTTGCCCCCACACACTCAATTGTTGGTCGCAACAATCGGCAATTACCCAGCTGGGGTGACTGCCCCAGCGCATGCGACTCGGCCAGCCATACCCGTGGTTCGAATGCATGTACGACTGGCTAGGCATAACAAGAGGCGATTCAGAGGGCGCTTGATCGCTTTCAGGCACTTGTTCGGGCGTCTGGTGAACGGCCTGCCACTCAACCTTCAGTTGTTTAGCGGCATCGGTCGCCAAGGCCAAACTATCGGCAACCACCCCCACAAAATTCCCTTCCACCACGACTTCAATAGATCCAGATAGTGAGGCAATGCGGCTGCTATCGACGCCAACTAAGCGATCACTCTCAAAACGCTCACCATTCCACCGGTAGTAAGGTGGACGCACGACGACACCAAAACGTGCCTTCGCTAGTAGCGCGGGGATGCCGGCCTGTTCTTGCTGACCATGGAGCATCGACCCTTCACTCATGAGAAGCCTCCTGCAACGCGGCCGCGTTAATGACCACGGCACGCTCCGCTGCCTGGAGAATTTCAACATGGGTGCCACATCGGCAGAGGTTATGCTCTAAAGCGGTGCGAATCTGCTGCGTAGAGGGTTGGGTATTATGATTTAGCAGCGCACGAATAGTGATGATCATGCCGTTCAAACAGTAGCCACACTGGGCTGCCTGAGCATCGATAAAGGCTTGTTGTACAGGGTCAAGCTCACCGCCCTGGGAAAGACCATCAAGGGTGGTTACCTCATGGCCAACGGCAGCGGACACGGGCAGCACGCAGGTGCGTGCGGCCATGCCATCAATCAATACGCTGCATGCCCCACACTCGCCCAAACCACAGCCATACTTGGGTCCATTGAGCGCCAGGTCGTTACGCAACACATTGAGCAATGGTGTCTGCGGCGGCACGGCCAGCTCGCGTTCTTGCCCATTGATAGTTAGCTTTAGCGTCATAGGGGATCATCATCGTTATTGTTAAGCCCGCCCTCTTGCTCTGAGTAGGGCTTGGATATGACTTAGATATTACTAATAAATACTGCCTGCCAAACACGCTTCGTAGCACCTTAAACCAGCCTATTTTCATCTACCTTTCACATACGGCCAATCGACTTGCACCAGCTGAGTGCAGAGCTAATACCCATCGAGCATTAAAGGTGCGTACGCTATAAAAATAAGCCTAATAAACGTATAGCACTCAATGTACACGTTGTTCAAGTTTTTGCATAAAACCAAAAAAACAGCAATAAATCCATTAAATTCATGTATTTATTTAAAAATACCGCCTTGTTTTCGTTAAAAAATAATTTCGAAACTAATTCTTGACCAAAAAATAAATGGTGTATACGTTGTTTTATAGCATTCACGAACGCATTCAGAAACGAGTGATAGGCGAATAAAACAGCGAGGAAACCAGGATATGAACAATAAACCCACCATAGCCGTTATTGGCGCGGGCCTTGGCGGCGCCGCTGCAGGCGCACTACTGCAGAAAGCGGGTTACCCCACCAAGGTGTACGAACAGGCACCAGCGTTTGCGCGCCTTGGGGCAGGCATTCACCTTGGCCCCAACGTGATGAAAGTAATGCGCCGGATCGGCATTGAGGAGAAGCTCAATGCCATGGGCTCACACCCCGATTACTGGTTTAGCCGCAACGGTATGACCGGCGAGTATCAGTCTCGCATCCCGCTAGGCGAGTTTGCTCGCGAAAACTATGGGGCGGCCTACATCACCGTACACCGTGGTGATCTGCACGAATTGATGGTCAGCACGCTCGACCAGGACAACCTCTATTTCGATAAGCGCCTGGTCGATGTCGACGACAGCGGCAACAAGGTCGTCATGACCTTCGCTGACGGTTCGACGGAAGAGGCCGACCTGGTAATCGGCGCAGACGGTGTCAATTCTCGGCTGCGCGAGAAGCTACTGGGCCCAGAGGCTCCGATCTATAGCGGCTGGGTCGCTCACCGGGCAATTATCTCTGCCGAAAAACTCAAGGCATATGACCTGGATTTCGAAGCCTGCGTGAAGTGGTGGTCGGAAGACCGGCACATGATGGTGTACTTCGTGACCGGCGACGAGAAGGAGTATTACTACGTGACCGGCGTGCCTGAACCCGATTGGAACCACGGCACTTCCTTCGTCGACAGCTCACGGGAAGAGATGCGCAAAGCATTCGAGGGTTACCACCCCACCGTACAAGCGCTGATTGACTGCACTGAAACCGTCACCAAATGGCCCTTGCTGGAGCGCAACCCGCTGCCACTGTGGCATGAAAATCGACTGGTGCTGCTGGGCGATGCCTGCCACCCGATGAAGCCTCATATGGCCCAGGGCGCTGCCATGGCCATCGAGGATGCCGCCATGCTGGTACGCTGCCTGGAGGAAGTGGGCGCCGAGCACTACCAGCAGGCATTCGAACTTTACCGCACCAACCGTTTTGAACGCGCCTCGCGGGTTCAGCAGGTTTCCCACGACAATACCTGGTTACGGGAAGACGAAGACCCGGCCTGGGTATTCGCCTATGACCCCTTTGAAGTACCGCTGAAGCAACCAACCAGTCAAGGGAGCCCAGCATGAACAGCACCTATCTCTATGGCGCCAACGTGCACGCCAATGGTATTCGTCAGCACTACCTGCGCTTTGCCGACAGCGCCGAGACTTCGCGCCAACCGCTGGTACTGATACCGGGCATTACCAGCCCAGCCATCACCTGGCGTTTTGTGGCCGAGCGGCTCGGCCAGCATTTCGACACTTATGTGCTGGATGTTCGTGGACGCGGCTTGTCGTCTACCGGACCCGAGCTCGATTATGACACCGACACTTGCGCCGACGATGTGATCGCCTTTATTGATGCGCTGGGTCTGAGCAATGTCATTCTGGCGGGCCACTCCATGGGTGCGCGCTTTGCGCTACGCGCCATGAGTCGCGGCGCCACGGGAATCGACAAACTGGTACTTATCGACCCACCGGTTTCAGGGCCAGGACGCCGTGAGTACCCCAGCAAGCTGCCCTGGTACGTGGATTCGATTCGCGACTGCACACGTGGTGCCGATATCGAGACCATGCGCCACTACTGCCCCACCTGGAGCGACGAGCAACTGCGGTTACGCGCCGAGTGGTTACATACTTGCTTTGAGCCCGCCATTGTTCAGGCGTTTGAAGAGTTCCACAGCGTCGATATCCACCAGGATTTCCCCGGTATCAAAGTGCCCACGCTGCTGATGTGTGCAGGCAAAGGCGGTGTTATCCAGGATGAAGATCGCGCCGAAATACGCGCCCTTCTACCGACGGTTCGTATTTCTACCGCGGAACAAGCGGGTCACATGATTCCCTGGGATGACTTCGACGGTTTTTTTGCCGCGTTTGAAGACTTCCTGGGCAGCGAGCTCTAAGAGAGGCCAAATACCATGACCAGCAACTATATAAAGAACGAGATCAAAAGCTACCGTATCGGCCAGATCGTCCCCAGCTCCAATATCACCATGGAGACCGAAATACCCGCCATGCTTACGGCGCGGCAGTTAATCCGCCCGGAACGCTTTACCTTTCACTCCAGCCGCATGCGCATGAAGAACGTCAGCAAGGACGAACTGGCTGCCATGGATGCAGAGTCGGATCGCTGCGCCCTGGAGCTTTCTGATGCAGCGGTGGATGTGATGGGGTATGCCTGCCTGGTTGCCATTATGGCGATGGGGCCCGGCTACCACCGAGAGTCGCAAAAGCGTTTGCGCAGCCGCACCGAAGAGAACGGTTGCGACACGCCGGTGGTCACCAGCGCCGGTGCTCTGGTTGATGCCCTGGGTGTGATGAAAGCCAAGCGCGTGGTGGTAGTGGCCCCCTACATGAAGCCGCTGACCGAAATGGTGGTCGACTACATACGTCAGGAAGGCATTGACGTGCTCGACTACCGAGCGCTTGAGATCCCCAATAACCTGGATGTCGCTCGCCACGATCCCGCTAATCTTCCCGAGATCGTCGCCAGTCTCGATTTAAGTAACGTGGACGCTATCGTCTTGTCAGCCTGTGTGCAAATGCCATCACTACCGGCCGTCGCCAAGGTCGAAGCCCTGACCGGCAAGCCGGTGGTTACCGCAGCTATCGCGACCACCTATGCCATGCTCAAGGCACTCGACCTTGAGCCCATCGTACCGGGCGCGGGCGCCCTCTTGTCAGGGGCTTACTAACAAGATCAGGTACTTATTGACGATATAGAGTGCTGATTAAGGAGACGACCATGTCGCCACACACGACTGATAACAGCGATGGCGTTAGCGATAATACTGCCACGGACAACTACCGAGGCGTGTGGGATGGGCGCATCGGTTTTGGCAAAACGCCTGCGCTGCTGGTGGTTGATTTTATGCAAGGCTACACCACGTCGGGTTCGCCGCTATTTGCCCAGGGCGTGGTGGATGCGGTGGCCAATATGCCGCCGCTACTCAATACCGCACGGCGCACTGGCACGCCTGTTATCCACACCAACATCCTGTATCACGCCCCGGATCAAATCGATGGTGGCATTTGGGTCAAGAAGGCGCCGGTCATGCGGGCGATGGTGGCGGGCAACCCTTACGCCGAGTTCTGCCCCGAGGTGGCCCCCCGTGAAGATGAGCTGGTAATGACCAAGCAGTATGCCAGCGCGTTCTTTGGAACTTCGCTTGCCTCCACACTGGTCGCCATGGGTATCGATACACTCATCATTACCGGCTGTTCCACCAGTGGCTGCATTCGCGCCACCGCCGTTGATGGCGTACAGCACGGCTTTCGGGTGATGGTCGTGCGTGACTGCGTGGGTGACCGTCACCCCGCGCCCCATGAAGCTAACCTGTTTGATATCGATAGCAAATATGGCGATGTGATTGGACTGGATGAAACACTGGGATACTTAATGAAGCGTTAGGAGTATCCGAAAACGCAGGTGAAGCGGACGTCTCTGTTGAGTCATCAGTCCGCGTTCATTTTTTCCAGCAGATGCATTAAGGCAACCCGCTCTGCCGGGTTGAGATTTTTCATGGTCTGATCGCTAATTTGCTTGGCACTGGGCACCATAGCCTCGACTAATGTCTCCCCGGCCTCAGTGATCACGACCATGACTTTGCGTTGATCATTAGGGTCGGTGGTTAGCGAGATCCACCCCCGCGCTTTAAGACGTTTAATGACGCCACGGATAGTGGCGGGATCAATCGCCGTGGCGTTGACGATATCGGTTAACGAGCTGGGGCCGCGCTCCATCACCGTGCACAGCGTTACAAATTGAATGGCCGTGAGCTGTTTATCGCTGCTGTAGCGCTGAAAAATAGCCGTATGCCGCTGGTAGGCTTTACGCAGTAGATGCCCTACTTGCTCAGAAAAATCATACCCTTGCTCTGAAGGCGTAGAGTGCTCGCCGGAAGACGAGTGTTTGAACGCACTATCCGTTGTCATTCCATATCCTTAATCTATTGGCGACGTCGTGTATCGAGTATGGCACTGGTTAACAAAATGATGCATCAACGTATGAAATACTCCTTGCGCTGGATCAATTCATCATGCTTTTATGGCGTACACGCTATAATTTTACCTTAGTTATCGCTCTTTCATCACCTAAAATTCATCCGCACTGATCATCGTAAACGCGAGCGTGGGAGGCAGACATGGCTGATAAATCAGACTATACAAGAGAGTCACTGCTGTATGGGTCTGATGTTCTGGTGATCTATCGCGACCCGGTTACACCCCCCAAGCCCGCGCCCGGACAGCCAGGTACACACTCAAACTTCACCCCACATGAGCCTGAGATATTCATTGCCGTACTGAGCGATAGTCATATCGTGGCTTTCAACGGCCACGTAGACCTGGGCACGGGCATACGCACGGCGCTCGCTCAAATTGTTGCAGAAGAGCTCAGCGTCGCGTTCGACAGCGTCACCATGGTGCTGGGCAACTCCGTTGAAGCCCCCAACCAAGGCCCCACCATAGCCAGTGCATCGATTCAGATCACTGCCGAGCCTTTACGCCGAGCTGCGGCACAGGCGCGGGAGTACCTATTAACCCTGGCAGCAAAGCACTTTGACACTGAGCGCTCACTACTTAGCTGCCAGAACGGCGCTATTACGCCAAGTGATAATAACCGCTCACCCGTTAGCTTTGGGGAGTTACTGCTAGGTACCCGTCATGCGTTAAAGCTTGCCGATGAGGTGCCGCTTAAGCCGGTCAGCCATTATACCCTGGTCGGCCAATCGACCTCCCGCGTGGATATACCCGCCAAGGCCACCGGGCAATTGACTTTTATCCACGACCTACGCCTGCCCAACATGCTGCATGGGCGAGTGATTCGTCCGCCTTATGTAGGCCATGATAGCGGCGACTTTATTGGCAACAGTTTAATCGCGGTAGATGAAAGCTCTGTGGCGCATTTGCCAGGTGTGATAAGCGTCGTGGTGGTCGGTGACTTTGTTGGCGTGGTGGCCGAGCGTGAAGAGCAGGCTGCCGCCGCAGCCAAACAGCTAAAGATCCAGTGGCGCCCAATCGAAGGCTTGCCTCAGTTGGACAACATAGAGCAAGCACTGCTCGACCTGCCCAGCAAGCAGCGCATACTCCTCGAAGAGGGTGATCTCGATAACGCTCTGGCTGCCGCACAGCATCCGCTCAATCGTCACTATGTGTGGCCATTCCAGCTGCATGGCTCCATCGGCCCTTCGTGCTCTGTCGCCGATGCCAACGAAGATGGCCTTCACGTATGGTCGGGCACCCAAAATCCACACAGCCTGCGCGCCGACCTCGCCCGCCTTACCGGTTTGGATGAAGGCGTTATCACCATTACCCGCATGGAAACCTCAGGCTGCTATGGCCGCAACTGCGCCGACGACGTTGGCGCGGATGCAGTGCTGCTCTCTCAGGCGGTGGGTCGACCTGTTCGTGTGCAACTAACCCGTGAGCAGGAGCACACCTGGGAGCCTAAAGGGGCTGCTCAGTATATGGCCATCCAGGGCGGCTTGAACGCAGATGGCAGCCCAGCAGGCTATCGCTTTAATACGCGCTACCCCTCTAACAGTGCGCCCACCCTGGCACTACTGCTGACCGGCGCTGCCTCACCGATTGATATCCCCTTTGAAATGGGGGATCGAACATCAGTGCCGCCCTACCGCTACCCTCATCGCCAAATAGTGTGCGACGACGTCCCGACCCTGGTGCGCGCCTCCTGGCTGCGTGGTGTCTCGGCGCTGCCCAGCACCTTCGCCCACGAAAGCTATATTGATGAGCTCGCCTATTTGGCGGGTGAAGATCCTGTCGCCTATCGGTTGCGCTACTTAGCCGATAACCGCGCCTGCGAGCTTGTCGAAGCGCTAGCCGAACGTGCGAACTGGAAGCCCTGCACCGCTAACGCCAATCCGAGTAGCGATGGCGAGTGGCGCTACGGCCGAGGCTTCGCTTACGCCCAGTACGTACATAGTAAATTTCCCGGCTTTGGCGCCGCGCTCGCCGCCTGGGTGATTGAGCTAAAAGTCAATGTGAAGAGTGGGCGGGTTGTCGTCGAGAACTTATATGTAGGCCAGGATGCAGGCTTGATGGTGAACCCCGCCGGCGTTCGCCATCAGGTGCATGGCAATGTGATCCAGATGCTCAGCCGCACTTTAAAGGAGCGGGTAACCTTTGAGGATGGTTTACCGACCAGCAAAGAGTGGGGCGGCTACCCTATTCTGCGTTTCTCGGAGCTTCCGCCCATCGACGTCATGCTGCTTGATCGCCCTGAATTTCCCCCACTCGGCGTTGGGGAGTCCGCCTCACTGCCCGGCGCTCCCGCGATTGCCAACGCGCTTTTTGATGCCACGGGGGTACGCTTTACCCATCCCCCTTTTACCCCTGACACCATTCGCGATGCACTGAAAGCCGCCCTTCGACTCCCCATGGAGGCGGCTAGTTAATGCACCACCTTGATCTGCAGGTTATCGAACGCGCGTTGAAATGGGCCAACCAGGGGCTGACCGTTTGGCTATGCACAGTTCTGAAAACCTTTGGCTCGGCCCCCCGGGAGCCGGGGGCCATGTTGGTAGCATGTTCGAGAGGCGACTATCTGGGGTCACTGTCGGGCGGCTGTGTCGAAGAAGACTTTATCGCAAGGCTTCAAAAGGGTGAGTTTAACGAACCGGTTCAACGGGTGCGCTATGGCGGTGACGCTGATTCAGCGAGTATTCGTTTACCCTGCGGTGGCAGCCTTGAAGTGTTGGTTGAACGGCTAACGCCCTACACCGAAAACCTCACTCACTTAGAAGTGATGCATGCCACGTTACTGGGTCGCCAACCGCTAACCCGCTGTATCAAGTTGGATGGCAGCGGCAAGCGCTTTAACCCAGCGAGTAACACCGAGCCAACCGTTACCTTCGATACAGCTAGCGTCAATATTCGCATAGGCCCTGCGCTACGGCTGATTATCGCGGGGATCTCCGCGATCTCTGCGCCATGTGCCCTGTTTGCCCAAACGCTGGGCTTTGAGGTGATTGTCTGCGATCCCAGAGACGAGGCTAGGCAAAATTTTGCTGTCGCGGGCGTGGAAGTGCAGGCGGTGCTGCCCTCCGTATTTATCGCCTCGGGCGGTTGCCATGCCAATACCGCCGTTGTGGCCTTGACCCACGACCCGCGTATCGATGATTTAGCGATGATCGAAGCCGTCCGAACGGAAGCCTTTTACATTGGCGTTATGGGCTCTCAGCAGACATCACAGCAGCGTGCCGAACGACTGCTACGTTCTGGCGGCCTGACGGAAAGCCAAGTAGCAAGAATTGCCATGCCCATTGGGCTTAATCTGGGTAGTAAAACACCGGCTGAAATTGCGCTAGCCGTGATGGCCGATATTGCTCGCCTCTCTCGTGGAAAAGAACGCCATGCCTTGTAGCGATATCATAGTCATCGTGATGGCGGCAGGCCAATCAAGCCGCTTTGGCAGCGATAAAAGAGTCGCCAGATTGGACAATGGGGAAACACTGCTTAGCTCCACTTTACAAACTATTCAGAAAAATTTTTCTAATCGCCGCGTTGTTATTAAACCCGAAGATAATCCCCTGTCACTCGGCCTTACACCAGCACATCAAATTATTATTAGCCAATGCAGTCATTTAGGCCTTGGTTACAGTATTAGCGATGCTTTTAGACAACTCTGCAGCGATGAAAGCGTACATCATTTTCGTGCTGCCGCAGTATGGTTGGCCGACCTCCCTTGGGTAAGCGGAGAAACATGCAATGTATTAACAAAAACGGCCACTCCAGACAGTATTGTACAGCCGCTACACCAAGGAAATCCGGGGCATCCTGTTGTGTTTGGAAGAAAATTCTGGAGCGAACTGGCACTTTTAGAAAACGACAGGGGTGCAAGTCCTGTCATCAAAAAGCATAGCAAACGTGTTATTCATGTCTCTCTCAACGACCCAGGCGTGTGCACTGACGTCGACTACCCCGATGATTTAACAAAATCACTAAAAAATACAAGAAGCGCGCAAGCGCCATACAAAAATACAACAAAAATTACATTAAAAGCCAAAACAGACTTTTAGCTTAACATTACTATGTAAGCCAAAAAGATATTAAAAAACTCAAATATTTAAGCAAGTGCAGGATCGGCCGTTAATGATTAGCGGTAGCAAGAATAACACCCAGGGAACCATTAAACAGTCAAAGCATGGCACTCATCAACATCCTCGTGCTTTGCTTCTGGCCAACATATCGAGGCAACAAATGAAAAAAATTTCTCGTCTTTCACTGACGCAGAAACTGCTGGTCGCTGTCGCTATACCTCTCTTAGTGGTAGCCATCATTTTAGGGTTTGTGGTCAATCAACAGCTTAATCAGGCTATTCCAGCGTTAATTGATAATGCCGGTAAGCGGCAGGTAGAAGCGCGAGCAGATGAAATCAGCCGCTGGATTACCGGGTACCGTAATTGGATCGCCGTGCTTGCTCAGGATGAGCGTTTGGTGGAAGACGTGCCGCTTGCGTCTCACCGCGCTTGGCTCGAAAAGCGCTACCCGCCGGGGGGCACCATCGAGTCATTGTTCTTTACTGACGCATCCGGAGCGACCCTAACTCACGCTGGCGTCAACTTGGAGATAGCCGAACGTCCTTATTTCAAAGCCTTAGTGACTGACGGCACCCAGGATAGTCTGCTAAGCGATCCGGTTATCTCCATGGTGAGTGGCCTGCCAACGGCTATTGTCGCTGATACTGTATTCGATGAGCGTGGCAATCGAGCGGGACTGCTGGGCATGACCGTTTCCATGGCCGCCGTATCTGATATTACCTCCGATATTAATGTTGGCGATGGCAGCTACGGCTGGCTAATCGACAGCCAAGGGCAAGTCATTGCTCATCCGGTTGAAGAGTATCGCATGTCGCTCAATTACACCGATGCCGACCAGCAGGGCTACCAAGGGCTGGATGCATTGAGTCAGCAAATACTCAGCGGCACGGCAGGCTCCGGTGAAATAACCATGCCCAGCGGTGAGCAGACCGTGCTCATGTGGAGCCCGGTGGAAGGCACTTCCTGGGTGGTCGGGGTCACCGTACCCATCACCGCCTTTACGACCGTGACTAATAGCCTGCTGCAGTCGCTGCTGCTGGCGGGTGGACTGCTATTGGCATTGCTGTTGGTGGTGGTTGCCTATGCGGCGCGGCGCTCACTTGCTCCTATCAAGCATACCGCCAGTGCCATGGCGGATATTGCCAAAGGTAAAGGCGATTTGACGCGCCGTTTAGAAGCCAAAACCCAGGATGAAATTGGCGACCTCGCCCACGGCTTTAATGCCTTTGTGGAGCGCATGCAGTCCACACTTCAGGAAGTGCGCCAAAACGCTCGAACAGTATTATCCGATGCCAGCGATATGGCGGATGGTACTCATGAGCTTTCATCGCGTACCGAACAAGCGGCGGCTAACCTCCAGGAAACGTCTGCCTCAATGGAGCAAATTCACTCCACGGTAGCGCATACTTCCCAGGCCTCTGAACAGGCGAATAGCCTCGCGCTAGAAGCCGCCAGTGCCTCAGAGCGCGGCACCGACTCGATGAATCAAATGGAAGCCAAGATGGCCGCGATTAGTGATTCGGCCAATAAAATAAGCGACATTATTGGCTTGATTGACTCGATTGCATTTCAAACCAATATATTGGCACTGAACGCATCGGTGGAGGCTGCCCGCGCTGGCGAGCAGGGCCGTGGTTTTGCTGTTGTAGCGAGCGAAGTCCGCACACTCGCCAGTCGCTCGGCATCTGCGGCACATGATATTCGTGCACTGATTGATATGTCCGTGAGTCATTCAAAAGAAGGCGGTGATATTGTCAAGGCGGCGGCTGATCGCATGAAGGAGATTCGCCACAGCGTTACTCAAGTGTCGGATGTGATCGCCGAGATTGCTGCCGGCGCCCGGGAACAAACCACTGGCATCCAACAGGTCAATACCGCAGTGGCAGAGATGGATATGATGACCCAGCAGAATGCTGCCATGGTCAGCCAGAGCGCCACGCTTGCCACCAATATGCGCGATAATGCGCAACGGCTGGATCAACTGATGAGCGAGTTTGTGCTCAGTGAAGGCGGCGCTGAGAACTCTGCGCTACCTTATACGGCAGCACATAAAGCGCGGACAGGCACTGCACTACCTCAAGCACCTAGCCGCCCTCCCCAGGCCACTCAGCAAAAGCATGAAGTGGCAGAATGGGAAGAGTTCTAATTTCTCATCATTAATAAGGCTAAAAGGCACCCGCTTGGGTGCCTTTTAGCTTAAAGTTCGTAAACTTTCGTGACCAATATGCAAAAGTATATAGAGAGTTTCACTGGCATAGCATTCATACCGCCGAACTTAGTTCACCTCCCTGTAAAAGATTACGCTGCTCATGCCATAGCTCCTTAATGAAGCCCCTGCTCTGTTTCGCCCAAGAAACCTATGATCTGCTCTTCGCTGAAAAGCCTGTTCATTATGTTCAACCCCTTTGTGAGCATGATTGAACTCTTAAGTGTGGCGCCAATCAAGTTGGGGCTATTCAGTGCTTTTAAATTTCTAATATTAACAAGTCAGAAGGTGCATAGATATCCTGATAGTAGAACGGGCTACCATCGCCTAGTGATGTACAGGCTGTTACACAGAATGTCGCGTTATCAGGCCGCATTTCAAACAAAGCAGCATGACGGAAAGAGAGGTGGTTTATTGCAATGAGCGTATTTGCTTGATGAGAGCGTTGCCCCAAAAATGCTTCAAGGCAGATGCGAAGATTGACGCCTTCTAATTCACTCAATTCAATATCATCTATATTTATCAGTCTCTGCGGTAAGTACATTTCTGCACCAAGGTTGATGTTATCACCAGTGAGACGTCGACGAATGACAACGTAAGGCCCGGGGCCCAAGTGTTCGCTCCAGGGGCCACGTTCATTGGTGCGGAGTACCTCGACCTTGACCTGTGTCAGGCGTAGTGGACGATTTGTGGCGGCAACACGGAAGCGGAAATGCCAAATATTAGGGCCTAGCGGTTCTGCATCCGCTATGCGAGTGCCGTCTCCGCGTCGACGCACGATTAACCCCAGATCCTGCAACTGACCCAGTGCGCTTTGCACTGTGCCGAGTGAAAGCTCAAGGCTTCTCGCCAGCTCGCTTTCTGATGGTAACCGTTCTCCAGGCTTGACCTTTCCTTCCCGTATAGCTGCCATCAAAGCTAGCCGCAGTGCAGTACGCTTGGTTTCTTGTGGATTGCGGTGACGCTCTTCTTTTAGTTTCTGTATTAATAAAGAGCACAGGGCAGCATCCTGATTTTTTTTAGTCATGCCGATTTGTTACTCTCCTTTTGGCTTCGCCATATTGCACGTGAAAGAACGGCGATTGTAAGTAGCAAGAATACTAGTGCTAATGGGCTCGCCAGAATTGAGATCCCTTCTACTTGATGAAGCAAGAGAGCTTGGCGTAAAGAAGTTTCAAACATTCCTCCTAATAGAAAACCGATGACAGTGCACACAATTGAAATTCGCGCACGAGTAAAAAGAATACCTAGACCCGCAAAAGCTAACATTACACCGACGTCCCAAAGCGATTGGGTCGGAAGGTAAATACCAAAGATACAAAACATGAGCACTGGCGGCAAAATCAGGCGACGTGAATAACGAGCAAACTGCACCCATAGTGATAAACCCGCCCGGCCAATTATAAGGTGGAAAATATTCGCCAAAATCATGGAGGCGAAGAGTCCATAAATAAGCTCCCCATGCATGCTCAGCATGAAAGGCCCCGGTACAACACCATGCATAACTAGGGCGCCAACAAGTAATGCTGCCGCGATATTGCCAGGAATGCCAAGTGCGATTGTTGGAATCAGGTTAGAACCAACCACAGCGCTATTGGCGCTTTCTGTAGCAATGATACCCTCGGGCTCTCCTTTACCAAAGTTATCGCCGTTTTTGGAAGCACGTTTAGCGGCTGAGTAAGATAGAAAAGAGGCTAAGGTTACGCCTAGCCCTGGTAGCATCCCAACAAGAGAGCCAGTCAATGCCCCTCGGATTAGCGTGCGCCAGTAAGAGAAAAATTCACGTGCAGAAACAGATCGGCCTGCTTTCGTATCAGCTTGATTCGAGGCGAAGTCATCTTTTTCACGCCGGGTGATGAGATCAGAAAGCTGAATAACCACAGATGAGAGTGCAAGCGCGCCGATTGCCAAAGCTGACAGTGAGAGGCCATCTTCTAATTTAAGTTGACCAAATGTGAAGCGAGAAGTGGAGGCAACGGGGTCAAGGCCTATCGTTGAGAGTAGAATACCAAAGAAGATACCTATTCCACTTTTTAAGGGTGAATCTCCTGCAATTCCAGCAATTAATGCAAATGAGAATAACAATACAGCTGTATATTCTACTGGCCCAAACTGCAATGCGAAGGCGGCAAAAGGCACAACAAGGACGATGAGTAGTAAATCAGAAATCGTATCGCCGGTAACCGATGAAAAAAGCGAGAATTTCATTGCACGAAAAGCTTCTCCGCGCTTAGCCATAGGGTAGCCATCCCAGGCCGTTGCTGCTGCCTCGGGTGAGCCGGGAGAATTTAACAGAATAGCCGGAATGGCCCCACCGGATGTCCCTCCTTTATTGACTCCTACTAGGAAAGCAATGGCAGCTAACGGGGACATGTAAAAGGTTATCGGTATCAGTACCGCCATGGCGGTTACACTGCCGAGTCCAGGCAAAACACCAATCACAATGCCTAAGGCAATTCCTAAAGCGATGAACAGTAAATTCATCGGCTCTAACGCTGCTGCGAATGCCTGTAAGATAATATCTAACATGGATGACCTCAGGGCAGTTGAATATAAAAGGCATGCCATGCGAGTTGCTGAAGGGCCAGCGGCAGTAATATTGAGCCTAGTGCGCATCGGATTAAATAGCGGCGCTGGCCAGCTAATACGATGCCCGTAAAACATGATACGGCGGCGGTGACGACGAATCCTACATACATGAGTAACAACATTGTGGCAATGGCCCACGCAAACCAAGCGAGAGTTTCTAGTAATATACGGGAGCCGTTATGAGGAATTCGTCGGAGCGCCCAGTGGCGATTCTTAAACATTAGCATCGCGCCAAATAGCCCAATGAAAATGCAAGCCAGTTTAGGAAAAAAACCAGGAGAAAGCTGGCTGTGATACGTGGTCGTTTCCACACCGACTGGAATCAGCAAGAAAATAACAAACAGCGCGAAGCTGACGGTAATTGCACCTATTAAAAAATCGAAACGATCAGAAGCATCTTGTGTACAAGTTTTCTGATCTATCATGGCGCAGTCTCCTCATAAATGGCTGCCAAATCTTCATTAATGGTCATTAGTTCTGCCGTTAATTGGCTTCCAGTTAGATCCGCTAAAGGAAAACCGAGCGTGTTCATCATTAAGTCATTGAAGGCTTCGGAATGAGCGGCGGTAATAGCAGCCTCTGTTAACTTGGCGCGCAATTCTTCTGACAATCCGGCTGGAGCCCATATAGTCGCGCCTCCAGGCATGGAAACACCATATCTTTCTTGCATGGTTGGCACTTCGGGCATCGTTTCCTGAGGGGCTGCTGTCATGGAGAGAACAACATTCATTTGATCTAAGTAACGGTTATGGGCCCCGCCAGACCATGCAAAATTCACCTTATTCCCTAACAAAAAGGGAACCATTTCACCGCCGCCTTTAGTTGGCACTGCTACCCAAACAACCTGTTCACGCATGGCAATGTAATCAACAAAGGCGCGCGAGATTGAGTTCTGATCAGCATAACTCATGCTTTGTGCAGCAGAGAGTGCAAGCAAGTCTTCGAACGTTTCAATGCCTGAGCTCTTAGACGTAACGATTGCCTGGGGAAGGTCTGTAACCCTAATTATGGGGTCAAAACTACTCAGCGAATAGTTCACGTTTTCAGCAATAGGGGGCCACAGGACGGTAGACTCTGGCGCAAATAATAATGTATAGCCATCCGCTATAGCACGAGATGCAGCGGTCGTGCCGATCTTTCCGCCTGCGCCAGGCTGGGTTCTGACAAGCACATTTATATTCAATTCATTACCCAGTTCTTCGGCAAAAACACGCGCCATGGTTTCCATAGATCCCCCTGCCTGATAGGGAACAATGAGCGTGATCGGTTTTTCTGGATAGTCGGCCAGAGCAGCAAAGGGCAGAGACATCATAGTGAGAATGAAAATTGTTTGAACAAGCTTACGCATCTCAGTACTCCTGTTTATAGTGTTATTACTATGAAGTTTTGTGCGAATTTTAACCAACCTCATAGCCGGTGAAGCATAAATTGACGCCGAATGGGCATTTTTTGCTACGCGGAGTTGGCGTGAGTGTGCTGACTTATTGTTATTACTTCACAGTAATAGAGGGCTTTGCGGGCATATGTCAACAAAAATTTGCTATTTTGACTTTTTTATCCCTATATTACTATGTAGTTTTAATTGAACTCAAAACAACTCATCAAAGGTTCCCCATGCTAGGAAGACTCGATATAGACCCTGAAATGATAGGTGAATCTAAGCTCCTAACGACACCGGGCACTGATCCTGCCTTGTTTGGCACCGCGGTGATGAGTGGGCCTGAACATGTTGAAGTGCGTAGCTACCAAACTTTTCGTATTCAATACACGACTGGCAAGCTGGGCCTGGACGATACAGGCGCGATACGCTTGGCCCTTAGGTTAATCTCAGACGCTGGGTCACTACAGACGACCGACCCAACCGCTCCAAATTACGTTACGGCGCGCTCATCCGGTGATGGACAGCTGCTTCTAAAATATGACCGTAACGGGGGACAGCGTCCATGGAATGAAACCCTTACGATTTACCAGCGAGGCGGCTACCTCAAACCTGGTGAGACGATTGAGATTGTGCTGGGCGACACGACTGAAGGTTCTCCTGGTCTCTTAATGTCGACCTTCTATGAAGGCGCAAGGGTTATCCGCGTAATGGCAGACGTGCAGGCTACGGGCAATTTTATTCCGTTGCCTGATACTCATTTGGCGTTCACGGTTGGAGCAGGACCAGCGCATCGGTATTTAGCAATTTTGCCGACGCGCCGACGCTTAAACGACGTCTTCTGCCTTGGATTAAAAGCCGAAGACCTTTGGGGCAACCCGACATCAAAAGGCAGTACACGCTTTGCTATTGAAAGCTCGTTACCCGTCGAAGGCCTTCCGAGTGTCATTGATTTCGCTTCAGCCAGTGGAGCGATGCGCATTGAACCTCTGCGAGTAGCCGCAGAAGAGGGGATATTGAGGATTTGGCTTACTGCTGAAGACGGAACCGTTGTAGAAGCTGGGCCGATGCAGGTTCTTACTGATGGGCCAGCACATTTCTGGGGGGATCTACACGGTCAGACCGGCGAGACCGTCGGCACCAACTCCATAGAGCACTATTTTGATTTCGCTCGAAACAAGTCGTTTCTGGACGTGACAGCCCACCAGGCTAATGATTTCCAAATTAAGCCAGCTTTCTGGAAAAAGCTCAATCATTTGACAGAAACATTGAATGAACCCGGTGTTTTTACTGTGTTACCCGGTTACGAGTGGTCTGGCAATACAGCAGTGGGTGGCGATCATAACGTCTTTTTTAGGAAGGAAGGGGCGAGAATATATCGCTGTTCTCACGCATTGGTTGCGGAGCATGATGACCTTGACACTGATGCACATACACTGACTGACCTTTATAGCAGGCTTCATGACGAGCCAGTGGACTCCGTCATGTATGCCCATGTTGGAGGCCGCTATGCCAATATTCATTTCGATCACGATCCCCGGTTAGAAGCAGCGGTGGAGGTACACTCTGCGTGGGGTAGTTTCGAATGGATATTAACCGATGGCTTCCCTATGCGTCGTCGAGTTGGGGTCGTTGCGAATTCTGATGGACATAAAGGTCGCCCCGGTGCCTCTTATCCAGGCGCTTCATTTTTCGGTGCCTATGGCGGCTTGACTTGCTTTCTGATGAAAGAAAATACACGTGATGCTGTCTTTGAAGCGATTCGCCGTCGCCATACCTACGGCACCTCGGGCCCGCGTGTAGCCATAGACATTAAGGCAGAGCTGACCGCTGGTGGAACACTGTTTCACCGCAACCCTATCGCTGAGCCTGATTGTGCAACCGAAAAAGTCTTTGTCTGCACTATGGGTGATATTGTGCAAATAACGGACAAAAAGGTGAAAGTTTCAGTATCAGTGGACGCCCCCGTCGGTATTGAAAGCATTGAATTGCGTCGAGGCACGAGCACGGTTGCCCTATGGCGTGGTTACAAAGACAAAAACCTTGGTAATCGTTTGCGTCTCATGTGGTCAGGCGCAGAATATCGTGGCCGTGGCCGTAATACTCGCTGGCAGGGGCGAATATTAATCAATGGTGGTTGTATAGAAAGGTTTTCACCAGTAAATCGCTTAAACCCTGAGCAAACCTTAGAACAAGTCGGGTCAAAAAGTGTGATTTTCAATACGATTACCACTGGCAATCGGATGGGATGTGATATTTGGCTTGAAGAAGAGAGCTCTGAAGTTGAGGTGACAACCAATCATGGTGAGCTTTCACTTACACTTAAAGAGATGGATGGCAAACCGGTGGTAATGAGTGCAGGAGGGCTTGAGCGGAAATTAATAGCCCAGCGGCTACCTGCAGGCGGATTAGCTACTTCAGCGCACTTTCAAAAAGAAATAGAGATCGAAGAAGACGGTGATACCTCAGTTTGGCTTTGCGTTAACTTGGAGGACGGTAACCAAGCTTGGACTTCCCCTATATATTTGTTCCAAAAATAATTGCCATGGCTGCGTCGAAACCAGGCGCGGCTTATGCATTTATGTCAGCATCTCCCCCTCTGTAGGCGGCTATCCTGAGGGATGGTAGGAGAAGTTGTATCAGCGGGCTTAGCTAAAAAGTGGCAACCAAGGTCAGCATAATGGAGTTTTACACAGGCATGCCACGTGAGTGTCAACGTCAATGAAGGATGTCCGCATTTCATCACTCTAGATTGTCCCGTTTTTATCAGTGCTCTTTTATCGGAACAGCGTCAGGTTCGTTTGAGGTGGTGTCCTCCTTCGTCGTCGGTGTCGTCACTAAGCCAGCACGTCGTTTGTCCTTCAGTCGATAGCTCTCGCCTTTGATGTTCAGGGTGGTCGAGTGATGCAGTAGCCGATCCAAGATAGCCGTGGCAATGACCTGGTCGCCAAAGATCTCGCCCCAGTCCATGAACGATTTATTCGAGGTGAGGATCGTACTGGCCCGCTCGTAACGCCGGTTGATCAAGCGGAAGAACAGACTGGCTTCTTCGCGCGTCATCGGCAGGTAGCCCATCTCGTCCAGTACCAGCACCTTCGGGTACGTCAGTTGCTGGAGCTGTCGATCCAGGCGGTTTTCCTGTCGGGCACGCATCAGCGTGCTGACCAGCCGGTCTAACGTCATGAACAGCACCCGGTGGCCGGCTTCTGCCGCTTTCACCGCCAACGCCACGGCGAGGTGCGTCTTCCCGACGCCAGGCGGCCCGAGCAGCACGACGTTGTCACTACGCTCGACAAAGCCCAGGCCAGCCAGCTCACGCACGATCTTGTGGTCGATGCTGGGCTGGAAGCTAAAGTCGAACTGCTCCAGGGTCTTGATCCACGGCAGTCGGGCCTGCTTCAGACGGGACTCCAGGCCCTTCTGATGACGCCCGCCCCATTCCTGCAACAGGGCCTGTTCCAAGAACTCGCGGTAGTTCAGGTCTTGCTTACTGGCGTGCTCACAGAGGCTGTCGAGCGACGCCTGAAGGTGCTCCATCTTCAGGCGATCAAGTAGCTGTTCCAGGGCCATCACAGCACCTCCTCGTAGACGCTCAGGTCACGCTGCTGCACGGAGAGCGTCTGCTGCCACAGGGCAGCATGATGTTCCGGCACGGTGTGCCAACCTGCTTGCGGGGCCTGTAGGCGGTGATAGGCGATGGTGTCACCGGCGGCGGTGTACACCGTTAGCTCATCGTCCAGGCTGAGCCGGATCACCACCGCCTGGCCGCAATAGCCGTCGGGCACGCTGTAGCGGTTGCCACGGACTTCGATGTAGCCGTCCCAGCCGACCTGGCGAAGGTCATGGTAGCGGGTATCGAAGTCGGTGGCCGGTAGCCCCTGAAGGGCCGTCGCTTCAGCCATAAAGCGCTCCAGCGGGATTTACCGGAACTGCCGCAGTGGCCGCTGATCGGCCACGCGCTCCAGCCACAGCTGGAGCAGCTGGTTCAAGTGGGCGTAGCTCTCGAACGCCCGATAGCGCTGGAAGAAGTGCTGCTTTACGTAGCCCACCATACGCTCGGTCTTGCCCTTGGTGCGCGGGCGCTGCGGGCGGCACGCCTTGGGCGCGAAGCTGTAATAGTTGGCCAGTTGCAGGAAGCCAGCGTTGAAGATCACGCGGTGGTCCCGGTCATGCTTGAGCACAGCAGCCTTCTGATTATCGACCAGCACTGTACGCGGTACGCCGCCAAAATAACGGAAGGCCTGTACCAGCGCCTCGTAGGTATGCTCGGCATCTTGGCTAGGGGCCGCCCAGGCATGGAAACGCCGCGAATAGCCCAAGGTATTAACCGCAAAATTGACCTTGCAGCGCTGACTAGCCACAACGGTCTCGGTCTCGCCCCAGTCATGTTGGAGCTGGAAACCAGGCGGGGTCTCGAAGCGGACGGTCTGCTTGCTGGGCCGCAACGACCGCTTGGGCTGGATATAGCGTCGCACCATGGTGCTGCCACCGGTGTAGCCCTGTTCACGGATCAGTTGGAAGATCACTTCGGCGTTCCAGACATTATCGGCCAGCAACTGATCGATGACGGGTTTGAAGGGATCCAGCTTGCTTGCTCGCAGCTTGGTCGGCCGCCCGGTGGGCGCCTCCTCACGGGCTAGGTGGCGCCGCACGGTGCGTTCACAACAGCCAATCTGGTGCGCAATGTCCACGAGATGGGCGCCTCGTTGGTGAAGTTGCTTTATCATGAGAAAGTCCTCTCGGCTTAGCATGGCGCGATCTCTTGTGGTTTGGTCACCAACAAGGAAAGGTCATGCGGGTCGGGGGGACAATCTATTTTGATGATTTACGGACTTATAGCACCGGCGTCGACATGAGATGGAAGCGAATAGAATCCGGCCCATTATCGGTAAGGCTAAGATCGCGTAATGATACTCGCCAGGAATAGGCGTGTCGCTGGCTGGCCAGCAGTAACTGCTCACCGTCGTACATAACCGCCGACACTTCTGCGTTGGCGAGCTTTCCCTGATCATCACGAACACCAAGAGAAGACAGCGCCAATGCTGGAAAACTCCATGATTCTCACCATCATGAATTAGCTATTTTTTTGTTCAACTTAACTGTGCTCATACTCGTTTGAATGTACATCGTAATACCTGGGGGCCGACATGCCTGGAACGTATTGTTCAGAAATAAAATTGCTGCATCGTTGAGCAAAAGCCTCTACCACCCTCGGAAGCTGAGCTCCTTTCAAAGTTGCACATCCTATATACAATGGCCGGTGCTGCCCAGAGAGCTTCAGACGAATAACTCGTTTTCCATCTTGAGAGAAATTGGCTTTGGGACGTACATTGGCAATAGAGTAACCTAACCCATTTGCCACCATAGATCTTACGACTTCCAATTGATTTGAACATAGCCTTATATGCGGGGCTTCCCCAGCACTTGAAAATAGACTAAGAAAATATTCTCGGCTATAGGGTAAATCAAGGAAAATCATCGGAAAATCTCGAAGATCCGATATACTTATCGCCGAAAACTCGGTCAGCGGATGATGATGCCCTACAATAATATGAGGTGGTAAACCTACCAACGGAGTGAATTCCACATCTTCAAAAATATGAAGGTCATAAGTAATGGCAATATCAATCTTGGATCGTCGCAACCCTTCAATTAACTCATCGTGATCCCCTTCTATTAAGGTAACTCGCACACCAGGAAACGCCTTTGCAAAACCATATACCACTTCAGGTGCAATCATAGGCGCTAACGAGTTGAAGCACCCTACCCGCAATGGCCCTCTGACTGCATTTATCGAGTCTGACGCCAATGTATACAAATTTTTTGTCTGCTCAACGATCAGCTTAGCTTCCTGTAACACGATGCCGCCGATAGGAGTTAAAGAGACACCCTGGGCATGGTGGCGTATAAAAAGCTGCACACCCAGTTCTGCTTCTATGTGCGTTATAGCTGCAGAGATAGAGGGTGAGGATACGTGGATTTTCTCAGAAGCTTTAATTATGCTGCTTTCTTCACCGCAGGCTATAAAATATTCAAGTTGGCGATGTGTAATCCTGCTAAGCATAATATTCTCACTTCAATCAAAATCGTCTATGGTTAGAATTTACCAGCATCGATAAAAAAAACAATCACTCCAAATGGGAGTCAAACAACAACTTTATCCATAAAATCACCATTCATTTTCGCCAACAACATTAACCTCTATAGTTGAGTGGACGATATTAATTTGGGAGGGAATCAGGCTTCGATACTCATCCGGCGTAAGAGGATTCTTTGAGATAATAGATATAGCTAGGATAAGATTGCCTGCTCCTAGCTCCCATATATGAAGATCTACAACTCTATCTGACGATCTTTCTTGAATTACCTGCCGCACACTTTCAAGTAAAGCTATACTTGGTCGCTTATCTAACAAGTTAGCAGAGGTTGTACGCAGCAATTTCCACGACCAACGCGCAATTAAAAAAGCGCCTACAATACCTACTAACGGATCAACCCATAGCAAACCAGTATGCTTCGCCACTAACAAAGATATAATAGCCAACAAAGAGGTGAGTGCATCAGCTAGAACATGAAGATATGCGGAACTTAGTGCATGGGATTGCCTAGATGGAGCTACTTGATCATCGTTATGTGAATGTGAATGTGAATGTGAATGATGATCATGGTTTTTGCCCAAGATGATGGCGCACACTATGTTAACCACAAGGCCAATTACCGACACAAGAATCGCCATATTAAAATCAATGGCTCGTGGCTGCAGCATGCGCGACCCGCTTTCTACCAGAATGATGCTAGCAAAACCCCCTAATAAAATAGCACCTGCAAACCCCGCCAATGCATCAACCTTGCCCGTGCCAAAAGTAAACGAGGGATCATTGGCATGTTTTCTGGCATAGGCATATGCAAAAGCACTAATACCTAATGCAATAGCATGTGATCCCATATGGAGACCATCAGCAAGCAGCGCCATGGAGCCGAAGAAATATCCTGCTACCACTTCCAAAGCCATTACCAATATCGTGATGAGTGTCACAAAGAGGATACGTTTCTCATTCGTGTTTTTTTGATCAAGCCCGAATGAGTGCTGATGTTGATAAGCTTCCAAGACACCAGAATGATGATTCATGTCAAAGCCTCAATAAATATTAAAGATGTAAAGCTCACTGCACCAATGATGGAAGCGCCATCGAAAGCTGCGGAATAAACACAAGCAACAATAGAAAGGCAAATAGCGTAATAAGAAACAGAGTATTCGCTCGAATAACACTCGTCACATCCTCGTTGCCAATTTTGGCGGCAACTAGCAGCGCTAATGCAACAGGAGGTGTTACTTGGCCTATCACCACTGTCACTATGATGAGTACACCAAAGTGTAATAAGTCGACATCCATGGCCATCAGCGCTGGCAGAAGTATTGGCATGATCATAGGAATCAATGGATCCAATACCATGCCGGCAATAAGCGCCAATAAAAGCAGCACGAGCACTCTTAACACAACTGATTCAAAAGGAAAAAGGGTATCCAGACCAGCCGCTAAAGCGCTTGGCACACCAGCCTGCGACAACGCCCAGCCGAAGGAAGTGGAGAGCCCGACCACCAGTAGAATTTCCCCTGTCAATACGGCGGAGTCCACCATGGCACGATAAAGCTGCGCAAAGCTGAGAGTGCGATAGACCAGCATGGCAAGCACTAGCGCATAAGCTACGGCAAAAGCACCGGCCTCTGAGGGAGTAAATAGCCCCACAACCAACCCACCTAATACTAGAAATGGAAGCCCCATCGGTAATAGCGCTTGCATTCCAGTTATCAAAACCCGATTCCAAGCAAAATTACTTATAGGTTTCCAGCCATGTCGCCGCGCCTGAATAGCCACAATTAGCATTAACAACAGGCCCATCAATAATCCAGGTAGCACTCCCGCCAAAAACAGTGCTCCTAATGACACACCTGTCACCGCCGAATAGAGAATCATGGGGGAGCTTGGAGGAATTAAGATGCCAATACCGGATGAGGTTGCTGTTAGTGCGGCTGCGAATGGGCCCGGATAGTTATTTTGTTTGAGCTTCGGGATCATAATCGACCCAGTACCGGCTAAGTCAGCCACCGAAGTCCCTACCATCCCCCCAAACATGATGCTTGAAGTAACATTGACGTGTGCCAAGCCACCTCGCATCCACCCCACCAAAGCTCCAGCAAATGCGAATAAGCGATCAGCAATGCCACTAGCATTCATGATGGCGCCAGCAAAAATGAACAGTGGCATCGTCACAAGAATATAGTCACTCATACCTGCCAGCGTTTGCTGGGGTAATGCTAAGCTCCAGCCACCGCTAAACATTAAATACATCAGTATGGCCGCCGTCAGGGATACAATGATGGGCACACCCAAAATGACTAACAGACAAAGCAACACGATAGAGGCACAAGCGAGTAACAACATGATGGCCCCCTCAGCGACGTAAGCTGAGCAAAAAAGCGATGGTCATACCTAAAGAGCCAAATAGCAGCCCACTGTAGACGATACTCTTCGGCGCTCTGAGCATGGCGGTTACATCGTTCCCGAAGAGATCAATGTATTGCCATGTCAGCCAGCCCAGTACACTCATCACGCCAGCACTGAACAGCGCACACAGTCTGCGCATCAGAACCAAACGAGCGGGCGAGAGAGAGCGGGTCAATAGATCGCAAGAGATCAATGCACCCCGGATACTGGCCAGCACGATCCCGAACGCCGCGACCCACACCATTAAGGCAATGACGACTTCATCTGTCCAAGGTAGCGGGCGGCCAAAAAGATAACGACTGGTGGCATTGGCAAAAACAAGTAACGCGATACTACTAATGCAACAGGCTGCGCCTGCTTCGGTTATCTTTACCAGGCCTAATCCTACTTTTGGCACTCGTAACTTCTGTCCTATGTGATAAGAAGAAGCCATTGCCAAGCGTCCCGAATTAATGATCTTCATTTGCATCTGCTCCCTTCGCTAAGCGGTGCTTAAGAAGCGAGCCGTAACCGGGGCGCGCGCCATTAACATCCACTGCCTCGAGACAGTGCCAAAAGGAGGCTTGAATAGCAGATATCACGGGCTTACCCAGCTCAGCTTCCAGTGCTTCAATCACCCCCACAGTACGAAAGTTGGTGCAGCTGATAAAAATGGCGCTGGCCTCAGGATGATCAACGGATTTCACTAAGTCATACACCTCCTGCAAAGAGACTTCAGCTAATGCCTGGTCTTCATCAATCCTCAGATTGGCGTGGCGAAGCACTTCATGGCCATTCTCTTGCAGGAAGTTGATCGCTCGTTCATGCACCGCATCCACATAGGGAGTAGCGAGGGCCACTTTGTCAGCCCCCACAGCTGCTAACGCCGCCAATGTTGCCGTTGAGGCAGTAGTGACTTGCGGGCCTGGCGCCCACTGCTTGAGCTTTTCGATTAAGGCCTTGTCGTAGGCGGTTCCATGCAAGAATGACGCACTGGTACCACCGAAACAGAGCACATCAATGGGAGCAGAGCCGAGCAATTTTGCGGCCTGCTCAATTTCCGGAGAGCGCATCATTGCATCAATGCCCTCAAAGGTGACCTTTGGCAGCCGTATACGGGTAGTGTGAGTAGAAACACCAGGAGTCGACATAGCCCACATTTCAGCCTCCATCACGATGCTTGATGCCATATAAATCAATCCAATACGCGCATCATCGCCGCTACCGTCATAGCGAAACATAGGGTTGCTCATCGGCTGTTCATGAGATGAATTCATTATCTCAACTCCAGGATATTCTGTGCCTGCTCCCAGAACGCTTCATTCAAACGCTCAGAAATAGCATCGCGGATGGGCACCGAGGCAGATTGAAAGCTGGCTAAATCAGGCTGGTTAACCGCTACTCCGGCATTGCTGAAGACCTCAACTAGCTCGGCATCACTGGTATCAGAAAGCTGGCGGGTTTGATCTGCACCCTCCTGAGCAGCGGAGATTACTCGCTCCTGCATTTCAGGCGACAGCAATGCATAACTGTTGGCACTCATGGCGAGTGTAATAGGGGTGTAAACGTGATTGGTTAGAGAGACGTAATCCTGAACCTCATAAAGAGAGAACTCGTCCAATACTGAAAGCGGATTCTCCTGCCCATCCAAAACGCCCTGGCGTAACGCTATGTAGACCTCTCCAAGTGACATGGGAGTCGGTGCCGCACCCAACATTTCAAATGCAAGAATACGTGTTGCGCTGCCAGGAGTACGCAACTTCAGACCTGAAAGATCCTCCGGCGTATTGATCGGACGGCGGTTGTTGCTAATCACACGAAAACCAAGCTCACCAAATGCCAGTACTTCAAGGCCACTCTTGTCACGCAATGAGTCGGCCAGCAGGTCGCCAAGCTCTCCATCCAAGGCATCACGCGCGGTTTGCTTATCTGCAAAGATAAAAGGCATATCGAAAAGCGCGAAATTACTGTCTAGCTCAACGATATCCGACCCGATAGGCAATACTTGCACCTGTTCGGCTCGAAGTAACTGTATCAAATCAGATTCGCTGCCCAGCGCCCCACCTTCAAAGAACTCAAGTTCAACCTCCTCTTCGGCGCTCGCCTGGAGAGCGTCCCTGAAGCTCGTTAGCATGACATTGAGAGGGTCACCCGGGGTTGTCTCAACAGCTAGTCTCAGCTTAACAACATCATCACTCGCTAATATTGAGGTCATCGGAAATGATAAACCGGAGATAAGTGCATACGTCAGGAGTTTTCGTTTTAACATGCTTTTTTTTCCACAATATAGAAATTATTCAGGCATGCGTTTGCATACCAACTATAAGCATTTTTTGTGCCACTTTTTATTAATCATAAGATTTAAAACACTTAGCAAACAATAAATGCTATTGGATGCTTCCCTGCCTACACCGTTTCACTGAATTTTATTACTGCTGTTATATTTTCGGATCGTTACGGTGCATTGACTTTTATTACTTCCTTGAAACAACTGGCTGACGTATTCACCATTGAAGATGGTATTTGAATCCAAGAAAACAAATAACTGCTTAAGATTTACTTCAGGATTTCCTCGCTTGTGGCAAACCTAGCTAGTCGACGCATCATGGCGTCACACCTATGCAGTTGTTCAATAGCAATAAACTCATCAGGTTTATGCCCTTGAGCCATGCTCCCAGGCCCGCAAATGACCGCTGGTATCCCTACTTGATGGAATAATCCGCCTTCTGTGCCAAAGGCCACCGTGCTGAAGTCACTGCTGTTAGCCAGTAAGGCAATAAATTTAGCAAGAGGAGCGCTTTGATCCAGCAGTAGCCCGGGATAGGCTTGTAGGGGTTCAAAGTGAATCCCTGTGTCCGCTTTGACAGCACGCATCTGCGGCTCAAGCTCTTGGCAGGCATACTGTTTTAATTCGCTGCATATCTGTTCGCCATCAGCGCTTGGCAAAGTGCGAATTTCCCAGTCGAAACAGCAATCAGTTGGCACAATATTGAGTGCATTCCCTCCACTTATAGTGCCGGTCTGTACCGTGGTAAAAGGAGGGTCAAACCGATAATCAAACTGCTTATCGCGGAGTTCAGCCCCCATTTCCGTTAGCTTTACGATTAAGTGGGAAGCGTACTCAATGGCATTCACACCGTCAGGGGCATAGGCAGAGTGACAGGCGGCTCCATGCACATGGCAGCGCATAGCGAGTTTTCCCTTATGCCCTAAGATTGGCTTGAGCCCGGTTGGCTCGCCCACGATGCAAGCGACAGGAGGATGAGCCTGCTCTTTGATGTACTCTAGGAGGGAGCGCACGCCCAGGCACCCCACTTCTTCATCATAAGAAAAAGCCAAATGTATCGGCGTGCGTAGAGGGGTTGCCAAGAAGGTGGGCACTGCCGCTAGCATGCAGGCTAGAAAGCCTTTCATGTCGGCACTGCCGCGACCGTAAAGCTTTCCATCATGCTCGGTCAGCTTGAATGGGGGAAAGGTCCACGCCTGCCCCTCCACCGGCACGACATCTGTGTGCCCTGACAGAACAATGCCGCCGCGATCAGCAGGGCCTATGGTGGCCCACAAGTTGGCTTTGCTACCCGAATCGTTATAGACCAACTGAGAGGTAACCCCCAACTCGTCCAAGTAGCCACGTATGAATTCAATCAAATTCAGGTTGGAAGCACGGCTCACGGTCTCAAAGGCCACCAGTTTTTCTAGCAGCAACCGACTCTGCATCATGTCACTCACCGGGCACACCATAGCTGGGAGCGGCGTCGGGATTGGCCGCCCGCATCACATAATCTTCCAACTGAGGGGCATACCGCAGCCAGCTCTCATATAACGAATCAATCGGCGAATCATGCCAATCAACCCGTAAATCAATAACCGGCCACTCAATATTGGGGCGTGCCACGCGAAGGCCCGCAGAGTAGACAGGGCCAGCTTCACCACCAGCAGCCACGCCCGCCTGCATGGCTAATATCAGCCGGTCAGCAAGCTGGCCCTCCGAATTCTCGAACGCCTTTACCATCGCCTCGGGGACGCGACTATCAGCCAGTAAGTTACCGGCGGCTACGCAGCCATCGCCTTTAGCCCGTCCCACGATTCCGAGGGCTTTCTCACCGTCGAATAGGGCGCTACGCCCCCGTGAGTCGACTACCAGCAACTGGCGCCACTGAGGGTAATGCTCGTACTGTAGCAGCGTATCGATCACCTGCTGTGGTGCCATCCCCTCCTTTAGGAGCTGGATAGCCTGCATGCCTAAAGCAGGATTAGTGACATTCTGAGTCAATGCCGCGCCTCCTGGGCCTACAAAAGCGCAGCGGCTGGTGACACAGATACTAGATGAACTAACAGCACACCCGGTTTCGCCGGTTTCCTTACACACTGCAGCAATTGAGAATGTCACTGCTTCACCTCCGGAATAACCGCGATCACATCGATTTCCATCAGCCACTCAGGCTGTGCTAGCCCCGCCACTACCAGCCCAGTTGAAATGGGATAAACGCCCTTTAGCCACTTGCCCACTTCACGGTATACAGGCTCACGAAAGCGAGGATCGGTAATATAAGTTGTTGTTTTAACGATGTGAGAAAGGTGACTGCCTGCTTCCTGTAGTAATTGCTGGATATTTTTCATGGCTTGTTCTGCCTGAGCCGCAGGATCGCCCAGGCCGACAAGGTTGCCGTCGAAGTCAGTGCCAACCTGACCACGCACATAGATGGTGTTACCCACTCGCACCGCTTGGCAAAGATCATTATCTAAACTTTGATTTGGATATGTCGCCTTGGTATTAAACATTCGGATTCGTTCATGGGTTACCGCTCGGGTCGTTTGCTGCATCAGAGGCCTACCGTCGTTAATTGAATGTGCTTGCTACTGAAGCTAGCCATCTGATCCGCTTAGCGACAATCAAATTATCTGCACCTACGGTTCAATAAAAACGATCTAGTCCACAACATACCTATTGGTGCACTGAAAGTTACTGTACCGAAGCACGGCTCAAGGTCGCCGTGTTCCACCCACCCTGCTTCCGCTTTTCTTAAGCTTATCTTTAGAAAGGACGAACTGCCTCACGACTATTACGTCGGTATGCTCAAACAACCCACCTACTCAAAATATTTTCGGTACCTATCCCCTGGGGTAATTCATATGAGTGAGTTAGTTAGTTTTAAACCTGCTGAGACGCAAACATCAGTACCAATAACGGAAACCCGTATTGCTGTGCAACTAGATGGTGTACTGAAGCAGTTTGGCGATGCCACGGCATTGCACCGTGTATCTTTGAAGATATTCCAAGGAGAGTTCTTAACATTATTAGGCCCCTCTGGCTGTGGTAAAACCACCTTGTTAAATCTAATGGCAGGTTTCATTGAAGCCGATAATGGTGAGATTTTTATTGATGGTGAATTGGTTACCGAGACACCACCCTATCAGCGGGAGATAGGTATCGTGTTTCAAAGTTATGCACTGTTCCCTCACATGAACGTCAGCGAGAACGTGGGCTATGGCTTGCGTATGCGTCGCACTCCCAAGGCGGAGATTAAGCAACGTGTCGATCAGGCCTTAAAGATGGTGAAGCTGGAAGGTTTCGAGGAGCGACGACCAAAAGAGTTGTCAGGGGGACAGCAGCAGCGCGTGGCACTCGCCCGCGCCTTGGTTATACGGCCGAAGGTTCTACTTCTGGACGAACCCTTCTCGGCACTGGATAAAAACCTGAGGCTCAACATGCAGCAGGAGATCAAAGAGATCCAGCGCAAACTAGGGGTGACGACGGTTTTCGTGACCCATGATCAAGATGAAGCACTAGCGATGTCTGACCGAGTTGTTGTGATGTCAGCAGGCCACGTTCGACAGGTAGCCTCGCCACACGAAATCTATCGGCATCCTATTGATCCATTCGTTGCCTCTTTTGTGGGCGACGCCAATATTTTCCCAGCGTGCTATACCGGCCATGACGACACTATGGGTGTGGTTGAGTTCGGCAGCACTAAATTGCTTCTTCCCATTGCCAACATTCATGGTCAAGTTGGCGATGTGGTCGATTTATATGCGCGTCCTGAGAATGTTCGCCTTGTTCCCCTCAACGCAGAAGCCGATCTCGCGGGCACAGTGATTGGGCATGTATTCCAGGGCGATCACGTCGATGTATCCATTCACGTGCCGGATTGTGGCATTGATCATCCGGTCACTATTCGCAGCCCAGGGTTAGATGCCCTGGAACGCTGGCCAACGGGTAGTGGCGTGGGAATCAGCTTTGTGTGCAGAGATACCACTGCATTTACACGCGCCTCAATCTCAAAGGAGAGCACTCAATGAGCGACTGGATACGCCATACACCACGTTTGACACATCATGCCGTACTCGCGGTGTTACATGCAGCGATTGAAAAATCAGAACAGCTAGGCGTTGCGCAGAACATTGCGATTGTGGATGAAGGAGGTAACTTGCTCGCATTTATCCGCATGGATGGGGCAAAGCTTCTATCTCGTGAAACGGCGATTTCCAAAGCGATATCAGCGGCCTCTCACCGGCAGCCAACCGCTCAGCTTGACCCTAACCTTGAACTCAAACTCGCTATCGCCGCAGGGGGACGACTCACCAACCTTGAAGGCGGCCACCCGTTAATGATTGGCAATGTTTGTGTTGGCGGCATTGGTGTCGGATCCGGCACCGGCCAGCAGGATATTGAGGTGGCCAAGGCGGGAGCGGCCGTACTAGTGGAAGGAGTGCAAGCTTGATGCAACACATGACCGCCATTATCGCTGAACAATATGGTTCCCCGGAGGTTCTGCAAAGCGTCACTCGGGAGATCCCCACCCCGGGAGTGGGCGAAATACTGATCAAGGTAGCCGCTGCCGGCGTTAATCGGCCAGACCTGATGCAGCGCAACGGCATGCCCACACCTCCAGGCACTACCGACATCTTCGGGCTCGAAGTATCCGGCTTGGTGGAAGCCGTCGGCCCAGGTGAAACCAACTGGAAAGTAGGCGATCGTGTGATGGCGTTGCTCAATGGTGGCGGCTATGCCAGTCACTGCATTGCTATCGCCGATCACTGCCTGCCCGTTCCTGAACAGGTTTCGCTAATCGAAGCCGCCGCACTGCCCGAAGCACTCTTCACCCTATGGCATAACCTATATGAACGCGGACGCCTTTCCCCAGGGGACAGCCTGCTTATCCACGGCGGTGCAAGTGGCTTGGGCACTCTGGCAATTGCACTGGCGAAAGCCACCGGAGCAAGGGTTGCCGCTACTGCGGGCAGCGCCGAAAAGGTGGCTGCGCTGAGCAATATAGGCGTTGATCTGGCGATTAATTATCGCGAACAGGAGTACGTCAGCGTCATTAATGCAACTTGGGGCGAAAACGCTATCAATGTGGTGCTGGATACCGTGGGTGGAGACTACATTGGCCGAAATCTGGAAGTGATGGCTCCCGAAGGACGACATGTCAGCCTCTCTTTTTTTGCGGGCGCTGAAGTATCGCTGCCATTGCCGACCGTTATGCGTAAGGGCCTGACACTGACCTCTTCAACGCTTCGCCCCAAGAGCCACCATGAAAAAACACGCTTGGCGCAGCGAGTCGCCCACCATCTGTTGCCCCTACTCGCCAGCCGACGCGTCACGTCTGTTATTTACAAGACGCTCCCCCTGGAGAGAGCGGTGGAAGCCCACCACGTATTAGAGCAGAACAGCAATATCGGCAAAGTAGTACTGACCACCAGCACACTGGAAGAGTGAGAGCATCATGACGACCGCTGCTGCCCCTATCTTACGTCTTTACCACGCAACAACCTCGCCTTACGTACGCAAAGTCATGGCGGTGGCGACACAGCTTGGTCTGGCATCCCAGGTTGAGCTGCTGGCTAGCGCCGCGCATCCTATCAATCGCGACAGTCGTATCGCGACTTTCAACCCTATCGGCAAGATACCTGCAGCCCAAACGAGAGATGGGCAGTTATTATTCGACAGCCGCGTTATCTGTGAGTATCTCGACGATTATGCCCAGGGCGGCCTATTCCCGGTGGGTGCTGCGCGCTGGGAAGCCCTGGCACGCCAAGCACTTGGCGACGGGCTGCTAGACGCTGCGCTGCTAGCCAGATATGAACGCTTAGTGCGCCCTAAAGAGCTTCAGTCTGATGCTTGGTATCAGGCTCAACTTGGTAAAGTGCAGGCGGCTTTGGCAAGTATCGATCAGCAGGTCCCTGCGCTTGCGAGCACTCCTAGTGATATTGGTTCCATTACCCTCGGCTGTGCCTTGGGCTACCTGGATTTCCGCTTTCCCGATATGGATTGGCGCAGCCACTGCCCGGAGGCAGCACGCTGGTTTAAAGACTTCGATACCCAACCCGCAATGATCGCTACACGCCCATATGAATGAGCAGCCACTAAGAGGGAATTCCATGTCAGCATCTTTGTCTCCCCACGTTATGTTTCTTAATGGCCCCAACGCCAACCTCTACGGCCTGGATCGAGACGGCACATATGGCCGTGAAAGCTTCGAGGGCATACAACAGAGCTGTCAGCGCCATGCCGGAACGTTGTCCATAACGCTGGATTTCCGACAGAGCAATCATGAGGGCGTACTGGTCGACTGGATACAGGAAGCCCGCTTGCATCATGATGCGCTCATCATTAATGCGGCTGGACTCAGTTACCGCTCAATACCGATACTCGATGCCTTGCTGGCTTTCGAAGGGCCGATTATCGAAGCCCACATGAGTAATATCTGGAAGCGCGAACCCTTTCGTCATCACTCAATGCTTTCGCAGGCGGCCACTGGTGTGATCGCCGGGCTCGGCGTCAACGGCTATCGGCTTGCATTAGACGCCACGGCCCAGTTGCTCACTCAACAGAAAGGCTGACACTATGACGGGTACACTTGTTTTCTATAGTGAATTTGACGACTTTGATCAGTGGAAACGACTACTACAGCGTGAAATCCCCTCCCTCGATGTGCAGCATGCCAATGCAGTAACAGCGCCTGAGAAGGTACACTATGCACTCGTTTGGAAGCCACCCGAAAACTTTTTCCAGCACTGGCCAAATCTTGAACTCGTGATCAACCTTGGTGCTGGCGTCGATGCGCTTGTTGATAGGCCCGACCTATCAGACATACCGGTCACTCGCCTCTCGGATCCCAACATGGCGCGGATGATGGCCGGCTATGTATTGCTTGCGGTACTCCGGTATGCCCGAGATATCCCCTTCTTCGAGCAGATGCAAAAACAGGCACGCTGGCAATATCGCCATCCCCGCGCAGCGGAAGAGATCCGTGTCGGCGTTATGGGATTGGGTGAGTTAGGCGGAAAAACGGCACAGGAGCTGGCCCGGCAAGGTTTTTCAGTCGCAGGCTGGTCCAGAACCGCCAAAGAGATCGAGAGTGTTGAGGGTCATCACGGCATGGCATCGCTCGAGAGCTTTCTTTCGCGCACCGACATACTGGTCATCATGTTACCGTCCACCCCCGATACACGTGGTCTAATGGATGATCAACACTTGGCCATGCTGCCCCATGGCGCAAGCCTGATTAATGTTTCTCGGGGAGATATCGTCGACGAACCCGCATTGATTGCACACCTATCTTCCGGCCAGATAGGCGCCGCAACGTTGGACGTGTTTGAACATGAACCGCTGCCGGATAGCCACCCTTTCTGGGCAATGGAAAATGTGCTCATTACTCCCCATCTCGCGTCAGTTGCACTGCCTAGCTCCGCAGTTAAACAGGTCGCGGCGAACATCCACCGTGTACGTGATAAACAGCCGCCTCTTCACTGCGTTGACCTAAACCGCGGTTATTAAACTCCTTTTCTCAGCGATCACTTACTTCGGCGCACTTCGCCCTTTCGACTCACCGCCAGCACTCCAGGTGCTGGCGGTATACGATCACCGACTCTCGACACTGAGTACCTTGCCGAGCCCTAGATAACGATTGGCCAAAATCATCACCGTGGCTGTTGCCAAGATGTACACCACCGACACCGCCGCTAGCGTGGGGTCAGCGTATTCGCGTACGTAGTTGTACATAGCGACCGGCAGTGTCTGGGTGCTTTGGGTCGTTACAAATAGTGAAGCAGTGAACTCATTAAACGACAGAATCGCAGCAAACAGCCAGCCACCGGCGAGCCCAGGCAACAGTTGCGGAAATGTAATCGTCGTCACAACCCGCAAGGGTGTTGCTCCCAGGCTAGCCGCCACAAGTTCGGTTCGAGGATCCAGATTGTGGATAGACACATACACACTGCGAAGCACAAACGGCAGAACTAATAGGAGGTGGCAAAACACTACGACCGCATAACCTCTTGAGAGGCTAAGCTGAGACACCAGCATCAGCAACCCAAGACCAACCATAAAGTGCGGAATAAAAAGCGGCGATAACAGTAGCCCTTCCAACAAACGCTTGCCCTTGAATTCATATCGATGAATGACAACCGCCAGCGTAGTACCCACCAGGGTAGCCAGCGACGATGCCCAAGCGGTAACAATCAGGCCATTCCACAGGCCAATTTGAAAATCGCGATACTCAAAAGCGTTCTTAAACCAGCGAAGGGAGTACCCCTGGGGAGGAAAGGCGAGAACTGAAGAGGCATTGAAGGAGGCAATAGCGACCACCAATGCTGGCAGCAATATGAATAGCAGGATTAGCGCGATAAGCCCCTGACCGGCGCGCAGCAGCCATAAATCGGCACGTGAACGCTGCATGTCAGTGCCCTCCTATTCTTTCCAGTGAGTTCGTCAGGCGCTTGGTAAGCCATAGCACCAGCATGGTGAGTACCAGACCCGCCACACTCAAACTGGCAGCGAAAGGCAAATTAAGCGATGAGAAACCTAACTGATAAACCATCGTTGAGATGGTATTAACACGCCCGCCGCCGATCAGTTGCGGCGTTGCAAAGGCACTAAATGTCCATGCAAAGGAGGTCATGGTGCCCGCAATAATACCCGGCATGGATAAAGGTAGGGTCACCGTCATAAACGCTCGCACCGGCCCCGCTCCAAGGCTTATTGCTGCCCGTTCATAGGCACGGTCAATATGGGATAGCCCAGCTGCCAACATCAGCACCATGATGGGCAAAGTGACATGCACCAGCGCAATAACAACGCCTAATTGGGTAAACATAAAACGTAGAGGGCGTTCAATAATGCCAAGCCCCATCAGCACACTGTTCAGAAATCCGCTGCTACCCAGCACGATAATCCATGAGTAGGTGCGCACCACCTCCCCCAAAAACAGCGGGGTAATCGCAACAATCAGAATCAAGGAGCGACACCATGTACGCCGTGCCCGGATCATCGCATAAGCCAAAGGATAGCCAATCAGTAACGTAAATATCGCGGTATACAGGCTGAGCACGACGGTTTCCAGAAATGCACTGGCGTACAGTGGCCTCAGTAATGCCTGGAAATTTGCCAGTGTAAAATCGCCCACTTCAAGCGAACCAGGTATGTAGCTGCGCACGCTATATTGCAGAATAGCCAGCATGGCGCAGATCAAACCAAAGGCTGTCAGCGTAGAAGGAAGAAGAAACCAATAAACAAAGCGTGGTTTTCGTTGCATAACCTTGCCGTCCCCAAAAAATAGCGAAGCACCCATCGAGTACTTCGCTATTGAGCTACAAATCAGTTCATGATGTTTTCAGTAAACCACTGACGCCATTCACCCATTTTCTCGGCACGTAATTGAGGGTCAACGTTAATGGTCTGATTCCACTCTTCAGGTGTCGCCAGAATGGCTGCTGAATCGGCCAGCTCCGCCGATAGCTCTGCATTATTGACCGTGGGACTGCCATGTTTGATCTCGGCAATGCGGGCCTGTACATCAGGAGACAACGCGATGTTAATGAATTGATAGGCAAGATCCTGATTACTCGAGCCACGAGTAATCGCCATGGTGTCGACACCCAATACGACACCCTCGCTAGGTGTTGCCAGCTCGATATTAACGCCTTCGTTAATCATGTTTTGCGCGTTCATTGAAAGCATCAATTGTACGGGCGTTTCACCCGTCGAAATTAACTGCTGACTATTGGCATCATTGGTATAAAAAGCGCGCAGATTAGGCTTTAAACTCTCAAGCCGCTCAATACCCTCTTGCCAGTTCTCAGCATCAGTCCCTGAGAGCAGCGCTGAAACAGCAATAATGTGGCTGGGGTCAAAATCGGGCAATGCAACAGAGTCTTCAAGTTCAGGACTCCAGAGATCCTCCCAGCTATCAAAACTTACCCCCTCAGGAGTTAAGTCAGGTCGGTAGGCAATGGTGTAACCATAGCCCCAGGCACCAATGTGATAGGGACTGACTCTGGCCTGATCGACCAAATGTTCCGCGTTGGGTAACCGCGTCATATCCAGCTCTTCAAACAAGCCGTCTGTCGCGTAAAGCCATCCCACATGAGAGGTAGTGAAAGTAACGTCGCTCTCAGGCTCACTGGCCAACTTGGCTTTATTAAGACGATCAATTGTGCCACCGGTGGTGTAAACCACCTCAACACCCGTTTCTTCGGTGAATTCTTGGGCAATCGCTTCATCAATTAAATCGCGAAAACTCCCACCCCACGTATCAACCACTAACACATCTTGAGCTATGGCATTTCCAGAACTAACACCAATAACAATGGCAGTGATAAATAATGATTTTTTCATTGTACACCCCAGTTATAGTAACGATTATTGCAATGCTTAAAGCGTTGCCAAGAGAGTTATACAGCGGCTAATGCAGCTGTACGGTGAAAAGCGCGCTCACTGTAAACTAATGGTGATTTAGTATTATTTTCTAAAGCAATAACTTCGCCAATAAGTATTCGGTGAGAGCCAAAATCTTTAAAGTCGACGAGTTCGCAATCAAAACTACAGGTGGCCCCTTGTAATACCGGCGCAGCGCTGTTTAATGTTGTCCACTCTCCCACCGCAAAACGGTTTTCGCGGTATTCAGCTACAGCACCGGCAAAGATATTGGCAATCTGGGCTTGATCATTGGCTAATACATTAACGGCAAAAACACCATGTTCCATAAAGGTTGGCAACGCCCGATTATCCTGATGCACACATAGCACTACAGAAGGCGGCGTCATAGAGAGCGAGCATAAGGAAGACACTGTTAAACCGGCACGCCCTAGAGGCCCATCGGTGGTAATGATCGACACGCCAGAGGCGGTCAAACTCATCGCTTCACGAAATAGCTCAGATGTCATCATGAGGTTAATCGCCTCCAAGTACATTATCGGAAAGGCTTGCCGCTTTACGTACAAAATCTAGCGGCCCCGAGAAATCGAAACTGTTGTAGACCGCCGCGAGATGGCTAAAGTGGGGAGCCTGGGCAAATTGCACAAAGGTAAGCCGGTGCCCGGCGTAATCGGATGTCAGCAAATCACGGGCAAACGCCATCAGTTTGCGGCGGTCTTCCGAGTTCCAGCGATCATTCAGTGAGTAGAACTTATCCAACCACTCCTTGGAGCCTTCGGTATGAAAGCTTGCGGCATTGGGGGTAACACACAGTTGTCCGCCGCAGAGCTCACGAGCAATGTGCATCATCTTAGGCAGCTGTGAACAGGCCAGAACGCGACCGGCATAAAGTAGCGACTGATTAGGCATCAACAGGCCCGCAGGGCTCTTCTCTGCGGTAGCAATAGAGGCTGTCAGGTGAGCATTGATACTTTCGCGGTAACAAACCAGATCGGCCAGTTTTTCCCGCACCGGTTGTAATTTATCCAACCCCGTTTGCATGGCATTCCACATCGCCGTACCGATCATCATATCGGCGACATACCTGAGGCGAAGCACATACGGAAAGGCCGAGTAACGGTGTAGTGTGTTACGGACAAACTGGGCGGATTTGGTATGCCGATAGAAGAAAACGTCTTCCCAGGGAATCAGCACGTTGTCGAAAACAACCAACGCTTCTACCTCGTCAAAGCGGTTAGCTAACGGGTAGTCCAAAGGGTCAGAACGGCCTGCAAAACCGGCTCGACAAATATGTTTGACGCCAGGTGCGCCCATTTTAACGATACAGCCAAGCGCATAGTCCGAAAGTTCTTGCGTACTCCAAGCGCCGACGGTGGGCTTTAGGAAGGCTTGATCAGCGTAGGCTGCGGCTGTCTCGAATTTTGCACCACGAATGATTATTCCCGCATCTGTCTCTTTAACAACCCGCACCATCATATCGGGGTCTTGCTTTTGCGGCGGGAGTGAACGGTCTCCTTTAGGATCAGTGTTTGCCGACACATGGAAGATATCCTGAGTAAAAACCCGCTTAATATGGCGATCAATGTTATCGGCAAAGCGTGGGTCGATTTCGGCCAGCATGTCTCGGCCATCCAGCAATGACCACATCTCGCCGATCGTCTCATCACCGACGCGGGTTGCCACCCCACCGATATCCTTTAGAAAACGATCAGTGGCATCGAGTTTGTCGTACCAGTCCTGTTTTTCGCGGGGAGGGCGATAGAAGATCGAATTTGTCTCTTTCGCTGCTCGATAAGTAAAGGCGTCTTTATGCTCTGGTTCATGCGCCATATCGTACATCCGGGATTTCACATCAATGATAGGCTTGAAAGCAGAATGCTTCGTCACATCCTTGACACGCTCGCCTTCCATCCAGATTTCACGGCCATCCCGGAGCCCTTCTCTATACTCTTCGCCAGTACGGATCATGCTACGTTCCTTCTCAGTGGTGGTTTGAGAAGAGTGTGTCGCTGGCTACTTTGTTTGTAAAAACGCCTTTTCCTTTTTGTTGCATCAGAAATTCTGAGTTAGCTTAAACCCGGCATAAAAGGGCTATTGTTAATTCAAAACACCACTATTATTCGCAAAAAAAACCCGCATCCGAGGATGCGGGGTTCGCTTGCTTTCAATAAATTTCGATATATTTAAGCGACGTCAAAGCGATCCGCGTTCATCACTTTCGTCCAGGCGGCGACGAAGTCTTTGACAAACTTCTCGTCGTTATCATCCTGGGCGTAGACTTCCGCGTAAGAGCGCAGCAGCGAGTTAGATCCGAACACCAGGTCAACACGGGAAGCGGTCCACTTAACAGCGTCGGTTTGACGATCGCGGATCTCATAGGCATTTTTGCCCACCGGCTTCCAAGTGTTGCCCATGTCGGTCAGGTTGACGAAGAAGTCGTTGGTCAGTTGGCCTTCACGGTCGGTGAACACGCCATGCTTGGTGCCACCATAGTTGGTGCCGAGTACACGCATACCGCCAAGTAGCACGACCATTTCCGGCCCTGTCAGTCCCATCAGTTGAGCGCGATCCAGCAACAGCTCTTCCGGCTTCACTACATAGTCTTTCTTCTGCCAATTACGGAAACCGTCAGCCAGCGGCTCTAGCGGCTCAAACGATTCGCCGTCGGTCATCTCGGCAGAAGCATCGCCACGCCCTTTCAGGAAAGGTACGCGAACGTCGTAGCCTGCGGCTTTGGCGGCTTTCTCAATGGCGAAACTACCGGCCAGAACGATCACGTCGGCAAGGCTTGCGCCGGTGTCGGCAGAAATCTTCTCGTAAACTGCTAATACGCTGGCGAGACGCGCAGGCTCGTTGCCTTCCCAGTCTTTCTGAGGCGCTAAACGAATGCGGGCACCGTTGGCGCCGCCACGCATGTCAGAGCCGCGGTAAGTGCGAGCACTGTCCCAGGCGGTGCTGACCATGTCACTGATGCTCAGGCCGGCTTCGGCGATTTTCTGCTTAACCACTTCTTCGCTGTAGTCGGTGCTACCAGCCGGAATAGGATCCTGCCAGATCAGGTCTTCAGCGGGCACTTCCGGGCCGATGTAGCGCGATTTCGGGCCTAGGTCACGGTGGGTCAGTTTGAACCATGCTTTAGCGAACGTTTGCTTGAAGTACTCCGGATCCGCCATGAATTTTTCACAAATGGCGCGGTAGGTCGGATCCATTTTCATGGCCATATCCGCATCGGTCATGATCGGATTGTGGCGAATAGAGGGGTCGCTGGCATCAACCGGCTTGTCCTCTTCCTTAATGTTCACCGGTTCCCACTGGTGAGCGCCTGCTGGGCTCTTACGCAGCTCCCACTCGTAGCCGAACAACAGATCGAAGTAGCCCATATCGAACTGCGTTGGGTTGGTTGTCCAGGCGCCTTCAATGCCAGACGTTACGGCATTACTCGCTTTGCCACCCATGGTTGGGTTGCCCCAGCCCAACCCCTGATTTTCAACGTCCGATGCTTCGGGCTCAGCACTCAGTGCTGCCGCGTCGCCGTTACCGTGGCACTTACCCACGGTGTGGCCACCGGCAGTCAGGGCTGCGGTCTCTTCGTCGTTCATCGCCATACGAGCGAAGGTTTCGCGTATCTGCTGGCCGGTCTTCAGCGGGTCGGGCACACCATTAACACCTTCAGGGTTAACGTAAATAAGACCCATCTGAACCGCAGCTAGCGGATTTTCCATGGTTTCCGGCTTTTCAACGTCCGCGTAGCGCTCGTCGGAAGGTGCCAGCCACTCTTTCTCATCGCCCCAGTAGATATCTTTTTCCGGGTGCCAGATATCCTCGCGACCAAACGAGAAGCCGTAGGCAGGCAGTCCCATTGATTCGTAGGCAACAGTACCGGCTAGAATCATCAGGTCGGCCCAACTGATCTTGTTGCCATACTTTTTCTTGATCGGCCACAGCAGACGGCGCGCTTTATCAAGACTAACGTTATCCGGCCAGGAGTTGAGTGGTGCAAAACGCTGGCTACCGGTACCGCCGCCACCGCGGCCGTCTGCCAGGCGATAAGTACCCGCAGAGTGCCACGCCATACGGATCATTAGACCGCCGTAGTGGCCCCAATCGGCAGGCCACCAGGATTGGCTGTCTGTCATCAGCGTGTGAACGTCTTGCTTCAGCGCGTCAAAATCGAGCTTTCTGACCTCTTCCCGATAGTCAAAATCAGCATCCATCGGGTTCGTTTTGCGGTCATGCTGGTGCAAGATATCCAGGTTAATTCCTTCCGGCCACCAGTCTTTGTTAGACGTGCCCGTGGAGGTATTACCACCATGCATTACAGGACATTTACCACTCATAGCTCTCTCCTTCTAACTTCATTGTGTCTTAACAGCTTTTGTCTTGGTTGCGTTCGTCTTGGGTATGTTGAAAAGAGCGGCTACCAAGTCAACTGACGGTGAGCGCCCTTACGATAGTGCTATCGCTCTGCCTGCTGTGCAGGGGAAGGGCGCTTCACTCACTTGGTACTGTTTTAAAGCAGATCCCTCATAGGCACAATTTGCTTTTAGTGACCGATCTAATAGCTTTTATGCATCGGCAGTCTGCTGGCGCTACAGTGGTTAAAATTCTTCGGTGTCGATATCCGCTTGCTGCGCCTCGCTGTAGCGAGCCCCTGCGACCTGCTCTGGCGTCATCATGGCATCCAACTGCTGCACTGTGGTGACATCGAGGTGCAGAGTTTCCGCGGCTAAATTTTCGCGCATGTGGTCAGCGGAGCGAGTGCCGGGAATGGGGATAATATCGCCGCCTTTGGCTTTCAGCCACGCCAGTGCCAGCTGCCCCGGCGTGACGCTTAAGGCCTGCGCCAGCGACGCAAGGCGTTCAAATAGTTTTACATTATGGGGGTAGTTTTCGGCGCTGAAGCGCGGCATATTACGGCGTATATCGCCCTCTTCGAGACGCGAGGGATCTTGAATGGCACCGGTTAGGAAGCCTCGTCCCAGAGGGCTAAACGCGACCAGGGCTGCTCCCACCTCGCGGCACGCATCGATCAGGGCGATTTCCGGGTTGCGCGTCCACAGCGAGTATTCCGACTGCACCGCGGCAATGGGATATTCGGTGACCGCGCCCCGCAACGTTAGCGCAGAGACTTCAGATAACCCCACGCCACCAATCTTGCCTTCTTCCACCAGGCGCCCCAGCGCACCCACGCTCTCTTCAATGGGGACTTGGCGATCCAAGCGGTGCAGGTAGTAGAGATCTAAATGGTCGGTACGCAGGCGCGCAAGGCTCGCTTCGCACTGTTTTCGCAGGGTTTCCGGGCGGCCATCAATGACCCGCTTGCCTGACTCAGGGTCCATCGCCATGCCGCATTTACTGGCCAGAAAGAGTTGGTGCCGCTTTCCCTCCAGGGCGCGCCCGACCACTTTCTCATTGGCCGTGGCGCCATACAGCGTGGCGGTATCGAAGTGGCGATAGCCCATATCGAAGGCCTCATCCAGCGCCCGTAGGGCTGCGCTTTCCGGCACAATGCTGCCGTAACCGTGGGAGAGATTCATACAGCCCAGACCAATCGAAGGGGCATTTACGGCATTAAGGCGCTGAAAGAAGCTCGACATCGGTATTCCCATCATTAAAAGAATCGTTTTATAACGTTTCACCACCAAACTGCAACGCGGCTAAATGTCGATAGAGCGCGCTGGTGGTGAGCAATTCTGCGTGAGTGCCCGCAGCTACCAGTTTCCCACCCTCAAGCACCAGTAAGCGGTCAGCGGCGATGACAGTCGCCAGCCGATGGGCGATCACGATGCTGGTGCGCCCGACCATCAGCCGATCCAGCGCCTGCTGCACCAGCCGCTCACTCTCCGCATCCAAGGCGCTGGTGGCTTCATCCAACAGCAGTACCGCAGGATTTTTGAGCAGCGCCCGAGCAATAGCGAGCCGCTGACGCTGTCCACCGGAGAGCTGCACCCCACCGGGCCCCAGGGGCGTATCAAAGCCTTGTGGCAGCGCATCGATAAAGTCGAGGGCGCTGGCATCCTGAGCGGCAAGGCGCAATCTATCGATATCAGCCTCGGGGTCTCCGTAGCGAAGATTCTCGGCCACCGAGCCGCTAAACAGCACCGGTTCCTGCGCCACTAACCCCATGGCACTGCGTAAGGCGGCAAGATCTAGCGTACGGACATCCCTATCATCCAAGGTAATGCGCCCCTGGCTGGGGTCATAAAAGCGTAGCAGCAGCGCCAACAGCGTGCTTTTACCTGCCCCGGAAGGCCCCACCACCGCTACTCGTTCTCCCGGCTTGATATGTAGATCAAACCCGTTCAGCGCTGGGGTTTCCCGACCAGGGTAGGTAAAGGTGACGTTCTCCAGGGTAATCTCACCACGCGAAGGGCTTGCCAGGCTCTGCGGATGTGCGGGCGACTGGATAGCGGGCTGGGTATCGAGCAGCTCCAATAAGCGCTCGGCAGCGCCTGCCGCACGCTGTACATCCCCTGCCACCTCGGCCAGGGTGGCAATGGCCCCTGCTGCCAGCACGGCGTAAAAGATAAACGCCGATAGCTCGCCCGCACTCATGGTTCCGTTTAGCACCGCCTGACCGCCCTGCCAGAGCATTAAGCCAACCGCGGTAAACACCACTAGCATAGCGACACCGGTTAACCAAGCGCGCTGCTGAGTGCGCTCTACGGCGCTGCCAAAGGCCTGTTCAACCCGCTGGCCATAGTGGCTTTTATCCACCGCCTCGTGGGTAAATGCCTGGAGCGTTTTAATACCGCTCAGCGCCTCCTCAGCATAGCGACCTAGTTCGGCCACGCGATCCTGACTGGTGCGCGAAAGCCGCCGCACCCGGCGGCCGTACCACACGATGGGCAGCAGAGTGGCGGGGATGCCTATCAGCACCATTGCCGAGAGCCACGGTTGAGTGACCAGCATTAGCACCACGGCGCCCACCAGCATGACCAGATTACGCAGCGCCAGCGATACCGAGGAGCCAAACAGGCTCTGCAGTACGCTGGTGTCCGCCGTCAGCCGTGAGGCAATTTCCCCCGCGGCGCGGCCGTCGCTTGCGCTCTCGAAAAAGCTGGGTTCTAAAGTGAGTAAATGATCAAACACTCGCTGGCGAAGGTCGGCAGCCAGGCGCTCGCCAATCCAGGTCACTTGGTAGTAGCGCAGTGCGGAGGCAAACGCCAGCACGGCCACTACCACCAGCATCAGAGCCAGTGTTTGCGCTAGCGCCTGCGCATCCGCGTCCAGAAAACCGCGGTCGATGATTAAGCGCAGCCCATTACCCAGCAGTAGCACGCTTCCCGATGCCATGAGTAGCGCTAGGCCAGCCAGAGCCAACCGCGTGCGGTAGGGGCGCAGTAGACCCAACAAACGCAGCAGCACTCGGGGATTGGGGCGTTGATTCATAGTAGCGATTGCTCAACACATAAGGGGGTATTCGACCATAGCAGGAGTAGCAGTGCCCTGCACAGAATCGAGTCGGCCCAGCCGTCGAGCGGAAGTATCGGGACGTCAGACAACAGATAGCATGTTAAAGATTGTACGACGAGCCGAAAGTGAAGCCCTCACGCGCTCGGTAGTCATCGCCTAGATGCCCGCCCACCAGTCATAGCCCCTATCCTCCCAATATCCTCCCTTGCCGCCGTGGAGCTGTTTGAAGCTTTCCACCAGTTCGACGCGCATCACGTACTTGGCCTGCTTGTAACCCAACTGACGCTCGGCGCGCAGACGGATCGGCGCCCCATTGGCCACCGGTAGCGGTTCGCCGTTGAGATCGTAGGCAAGCAGCGTCTGCGGATGATACGCCTCGATCATGTCGAGGCTCTCGTAATACAGATCCGACCCACCGTAGGTGTGATCTGCACAGTGAAAAACCACGAAGCGCGCGGTATCTGCCGGACGCACCCGATCAAGCAGATCCGCCAGAGGAACGCCGGTCCACTGCCCGATACAGCTCCAACCCTCGACGCAATCGTGACGAGTGATCTGGGTTCGTGAAGCCATCTCCCGAAGCGCCGGCAACGACAGCGTCATCGGCTCTTCGACCAGCCCGTCGATGGTCAGACGCCAGTCGGCGAATCCATTCTCGACCCAGGCACGATAGTAATCCTCCTGCGGGTTGGTAGTGCCATTGGGACGAAACACCGGCGCGATCTGACTCTCGTCGAACTCCTTGGCGAGTGCCTGGCGCGAGGCGATCAGACGCTGGGCCTTGTAAGAGAGTTGCTCGACGTTACTCAGCGCCGCGCGCACGGGCGCGCTTTCCGACAGTCGATCGCAACCGGTGAGGAAGGTGCCAGCCCCCAACGCGCACAGGCCACCCAGTAGCCGCCGTCGAGCGCGGTCAGGCGCTGGTGATGTCGAGTGTCTGGTGTTCGAGTCAGTCATGCCTCGGCTCCGATCCGTCATGCGCTTCTACCTGGATGCGGTAGCGACCGCTTACCATCGAGCGCAGGTTGTTGAAAACGCCGGATACCAGCACCAGCGCGATGTGCACGATGAAAAAGCCAATGAGGGCCGTTGCACAGAGAAAATGAAAGGTGCGAGCACTCTGTCGTCCGCCGAAAAGTTCGGTGAGCCACGGCCAGGCGGCGTTGACACTGGGTGCCATAGTCAGCCCCGACAGAATCATTACTGGCAGCAACCCGAACAGCACCAGAAGATAGGTCAGCTTCTGGATACCGTTGTAGTCAGCTTCGTGATGAAAACGCAGCCGCGCATGATCAAGTAGCGTCCGCGGAATGTTCTTCAACTGCACCCACGTTGGAAACAGCGCCCGTCGTCGTTGGGGCACCAGCAGGATATAGAGCAGATACGCGACAACCAGCGGCACGAAGATCCACGCAGCCAAAAAATGCCAGTTGCGCCCCATCGTCAGCCACTTGTCCCCCGGCAGCGTCGCCCAGCGGGGGAAGGCCCGTTCGCGTAGCTGGCCGTTGTCATCGGAAAGCCCCAGTACACCGGTGGTGTCGAACGCCTGCCCAGCGATGCGAACCACGCCCATGCGCTCACCATCTTCGGCGGTGCGCGCATGTATCGCGATGAAAGGGTTGGCGAAATCGGATTGCTCCCCCCAATAAAGCGCGGGGTGTGCATTGAATATCTGCAAACCGCTCATCAGCAACACGATCAGGCAGACGAGATTCGTCCAATGCCACAGACGAGTCGCCAACGTATGTCGTTTGATCACTCGTGTGGCCGGCGCACCGGGCACATTACCGGTCGAGTCACTATCGATCGTAGCTTTGACAGACTCAGACATGATATTGACCTCGAAACGAAAGCGTCCGGCAAACCAGACAGCGCCTGGCTGCCGGACCGCAACTTTTAGTTGGCATGCTCCATGGAGTCGCTGCTCATTTCGTCATGGCTCATGCTATCGTCGTGACTCATGCCATCGTCGTGACTCATGCCATCGTCGTGACTCATGCCATCGTCGTGGCTCATACCATCGTCGTGACTCATGCCATCGTCATGACTCATGCCATCGTCATGACTCATGCCATCGTCGTGGCTCATGCCGTCCTGACTCATCGAGTCCTGGGACATATTGTCGGTCCGGGCACTGGCGAGCGTAGTGAAGGCAAGGCCGCCGCTCAGCAGTACAGCACTCAAGGCGAGTAGATATTTGGGTGTCGTGCGGGTCATGATTCTCTCCTGATTTATCTAGGCAAACCGTGTCCGGTCCGACACGGCTTGCCCAAGATAAACAGGAAATTCACCTCAATCATCACGGAATCATAACGTTCGGTGATAACGTTTCCGTGATGATTGACGAGGTACACTGGGCTAGGATTCACAGCTCACTTAAAGGAGAACCGATATGTCGTGCCCGATACTTTGCGTCGAGGACGATCCCGATATCGGCCGGCTATTAACGAGCATTCTCGTACAGGCGGGCCATCAGCCGACCTGGGTTTCGACCGGGGAAGAAGCCTTGCATCGATGGCGGAATGCCTCGCTCGTCGTTCTTGATCTGATGCTACCGGGCATCGACGGTCTCGCCGTGTGTCGAGACATTCGCACTCACGACGCCACCATTCCGATCATCATGCTGACGGCACTCGCCGGAACGCGGGACGTGGTCGTCGGTCTGGAAATCGGTGCCGACGACTACATCACCAAGCCATTCGACACCGACATCCTATTGGCGAGAATCCAAGCGCTTCTGCGTCGTCGAAAGGCGATGGAGGAGCGTACGTCGTCGACGCTTATGAAGATAAAGGCGCTGGAGATCGACATCGACGGTTACAGCGTCAAATTCGACGGAAACATGATTCAACTCACGACCCGGGAGTTCGCCCTACTGGTGTTCTTTGCCCGCCACCCTGGTAAGGGATTTTCCCGCAGCGAGTTGCTCGATGCCGTATGGGGCCCGGAATTCGACGGCTTTGATCACACCGTCAATACGCACATCAATCGGTTGCGCAGCAAGATTGAGCCAGACCCGGCGCGGCCCGAGTACATTCTCACCGTATGGGGCACCGGTTATCGGTTCACCGACGCCACCGTCGCCCCGGCATCAGTCTCCGACGAGAACGCCCCATGAGCCTCGGCCAATCGTTGCGCAGAACCTACCGCAGCCTGTTCGCGCGCATCGTGTTCGTCTATCTGGTGAGCATGATCGCACTCTCCACCACGACCACGCTGGTGGCGGTCGATCAGTTCAACCAGTTGGGACGCGAATGGCTGCAGCGCAATGAGATCGACATGGCCCATCACCTGACCCGCGTACTGCAGGATTCGCTCGACGACGGCGTCTACGCCCCCTCGACTCTAGCGGCCGTAGAGCAGGTCATGACCATCAATCCGGCGCTTTCGCTCTACGCGCTCGACACTGACGGCACGGTGGTTGGCGCTTACGCCCCCGACCGCTGTGGACTTGGCCGCCGGATCGACCGGGGTGCTATCGACGAACTGCTTTCCGACATGCCCATGCTGCCGGTCTACGCAGACATGCCCTGCCGGGGCGACGAGGGCGTTTTTTCGGTTGCCCCGATCACCTATGGCCCACAGCAGCAATCGGGCTATCTGATGGTGCAACTGGAGGCCAACACAGACGTCTCGATGGCCAACATCTGGCAAACGAGCAGCATCTCGCGCACGCTGCTCATCGCAGGCTGCGTGGCGTTGGCATTGACGCTGGCGGTGGGGCTGGCCCTCTTCGCTTTTCTGACGCGACGCTTTTCCCGGCTGACCCGCACCGTCCAACACTTTGCCGAGGGCGATTACCGGCAGCGCAGTCCCGAGTCGATCGACGACGAAATCGGCCGGGTCGGGCGTGCCTTCAACGACATGGCGGCCACCATCGAAGCCCAGGTCGAGGCGCTGCACGATACCGACCGCCAGCGTCGGGAACTCATCGCCAACCTGTCCCACGAATTCCGCACGCCGATGACCTCCCTGTTGGGCTATGCCAAGCAGTTGGATCGCAGGCCTCTCGACGATGAAACACGCAGCGGTCTGGACGCCATTCGCGCCAACGTGGAACGACTGGCACAGCTGGCCGACCAGCTCTCGCAGATGTCTCGCGCCAATATCGCTGGTCGACCGCTATGCCCAAGCACGTTCTCCTTCGCCGAACTGGCCAACGACATTCTGGGTAAATTTCACCCTCGCGCGCTGGAGAAAGGCATCGAGCTTCGTGTGGAAAACCAGGCGGCGATAGCCGAGGTCTCCGCCGACATCGAACTGATCGATCACGCGCTGACCAATATGGTCGACAATGCCATCACCGCCACCAACACCGGCGGCACGGTCTCGATCCGGATTCTCGAGTTCGACGATACCCGGCTCAAGATCGGGGTCAGAGATACCGGTGTCGGCATCCCCGAAAAAGAAATCCCCCTCATCTCACAGCGCTTCTATCGCACCACGGTTGGACGTGAGCGGGGTGAAGGCACCGGGCTGGGACTCGCTATCGTCTCCGAAGTGCTGAAGCGCCACGAGTCCCAACTCGTCATCGAGAGCAAACCGGGAAAAGGCACCTGTATCTGGTTCACGCTGCCGAAGACGATACTCGATGAGAGAGCAATCCGCCCTCGCCGCCTGGGCTGACGAGTAGGCACTCATCTCGCCCGCTATGCGGTTAATACGCTGGAGGAAACGCGACATGGACGCTGAACTGATCGGCATCGATCCATGGGCAGTCGCGCAACTAAAAAGCCCGCGATTGCTCGCGGGCTCAGTACTTAATGGCTCTTAGTAACCTAGCGTCTAGCTAAGTTGCATGGGTAGCTAAAAGTTGCAAAGGCCTAATCAATCAGCGGCAGCAGTGTATTCAGGCTATCCCGAGCATCACCATAAAACATCCGCGTGTTCTCTTTGAAGAACAGCGGGTTCTCGATACCGGAGTAGCCGGTGCCCTGGCCCCGTTTGCTGACGAACACCTGTTTGGCCTCCCACACCTTCAACACCGGCATACCGGCGATGGGGCTGTTGGGGTCTTCTTCGGCCGCAGGGTTCACGATGTCGTTGGAACCAATCACGATCACCACGTCGGTGGTGGCGAAATCATCATTGATCTCATCCATTTCCAGCACGATATCGTAAGGCACCTTGGCTTCCGCCAGCAGTACGTTCATATGCCCTGGCAAGCGGCCCGCGACCGGGTGAATACCAAAGCGCACGGTCTTGCCCGAAGCACGCAGCTTGCGTACCAAATCGCTCACCGCTGTTTGTGCCTGGGCCACCGCCATACCGTAACCTGGCACGATAATCACGCTATCGGCATCGTTCAGCGCACTTGCCACGCCGCCGGCATCAATGGCCACCTGCTCGCCTTCGATCTCCGCCGCGGGCCCTTGGCTACCGCCAAAGCCGCCCAAGATCACGTTAACGAAGTTACGGTTCATCGCCTTACACATGATGTAAGAGAGGATCGCACCGGATGACCCCACCAGCGCACCGGTGACAATCAGCAGATCGTTGGAGAGCGTGAAGCCGATCGCTGCCGCCGCCCAGCCGGAGTAGCTGTTGAGCATCGAGACCACCACGGGCATATCGGCGCCGCCGATGCCCATGATCAGGTGGTAACCGATAAAGAACGACAGCGCTGCGAGCACGATCAATGTCCAGAAGCCCGCACCGTTGAGGTACAAAATGGCTAACAGCAGTGACAGCACCGCCGCTCCGGCGTTAAGCATATGCCCACCGGGCAGTTGGCGCGGTTTGCCATCCACTTTACCGGCCAGCTTACCGAACGCCACCACCGAACCAGTAAAGGTGACTGCGCCGATAAAGATAGCGAACAAGACTTCAATCTGTAGAAAAGTAAGCTCGTCAGGCGCCTTGGTGGCGACCAACGCGGCAAACGCAGAAAATTCCTGCATAACGCCATCGGCTGCTTGTGCCGCCAGTACCCGGCGGCGCTCTAAATCCGCGCTCCAGGCCACAAACACCGCGGCCAAGCCAACAAAGCTGTGCAGCGCTGCCACGAGCTGCGGCATTTCGGTCATCTCGACCTTGCCCGCCACGTAGACACCGATACCGGCACCAATGACCATCATCGGGATCAGCCACCAGTAGCCACCGATACCCGGCCCTAAGGAGGTGAAGAACACCGCCAGCGCCATGCCCACAATGCCGTACCACACGGCCCGCTTGGCTTTCTCCTGGTTACTCAAGCCGCCCAGCGACAGAATAAACAGTACGCTTGCCGCGATCGCCGCGGCAGATACGAATCCTTGACCTAACATATCGTCTCTCCGCCGCTTAGGATTTTTGGAACATGGCCAGCATCCGGCGTGTCACCAGGAAGCCACCCACGATATTGATTGACGCGATAAGCACCGAGATTGATGCCAGCACGCCCACAATGGCGCTGCCGGAGCCAATCTGCAGAATCGCCCCCAGAATAATGATGCCCGAAATCGCGTTAGTCACCGCCATCAGCGGTGTATGCAGCGAGTGACTGACGTTCCAGATCACCTGGAAGCCGATAAAGCAGGCCAGCACAAAGACAATAAAGTGCTGCATAAACGACACCGGAGCCACTTGCCCCAACAGCAGCATCAGCGCGCCACCGACGGCCAACAGGCCCACCTGGCGCTTGGTTTGTGCTTTGAAGGTAGCAAGCTCGGCGGCTTTTTTCTCCTCCGCTGTGGGCTCTTTCTCTTTCTTCTTCGGCTTGGCAGCCGCAATCGCTTTGACTTTGGGCGGCGGTGGCGGGAAAGTTATTTCACCCTCGTGAGTCACCGTGGCGCCACGGATCACATCGTCTTCCATATTGTGATTGATCACCCCGTCTTTTTCGGGAGTTAGATCGGTCAGCATATGGCGAATATTGGTGGCGTAAAGTAGCGATGCTTGGGTGGCCATGCGCGAAGGGAAGTCGGTATAGCCGACCACCACAACGCCGTTATCCGATACCACGCGCTCATCGGGCTTGGTCAGGTCGCAGTTGCCGCCCTTCTCAGCCGCCAAATCGATAACCACCGACCCCGGCTTCATGGCCGCAACCATGTCTTCCAGCCACAGCTTGGGCGCGGGACGACCAGGAATTAGCGCGGTGGTAATCACGATATCCACATCCGGCGCCTGCTCGCGGAAGCACTCAAGCTGCTTCTCGCGGAACTCTGGGCTTGAGGGCGAGGCGTAGCCGCCGCTTTCAGAACCATCCTGGCTCTCGTCAAAATCGAGGAACAGGAACTCAGCGCCCATGGACTCGATCTGTTCAGAGACCTCGGGGCGTACGTCAAAGGCGCGCACCACGGCGCCGAGGCTGGTGGCGGTGCCGATCGCCGCCAAGCCCGCCACGCCTGCACCGATCACCAGCACCTTGGCAGGCGGTACTTTACCTGCAGCGGTAACTTGGCCAGTAAAGAAGCGGCCAAAATTGTTGCCCGCTTCAATCACCGCCCGGTAACCGGCGATATTGGCCATGGAGGAGAGTGCGTCCATCTTCTGCGCCCGGGAGATACGCGGCACCATATCCATGGCAATCACGGTGGCGCCCTGAGCCTTACACTTCTCCAGCAGCGCTTCGTTTTGCGCTGGCCAGAAGAAGGCAATCAGGGTTTGGCCTTTGCGCAGCCGCTCAGCCTCTTCATCTGAGGGCTCGCGGACTTTAATGACCACCTCGGCGTCGTTCCAGAGCGCATCCGCTCCTTCCACCACGGTAACGCCCGCCTCACGATAAGTGTCGTCATTAAAGCCCGCCGCCAGGCCTGCGCCGCTCTCTACCAAGCACTCGTGGCCCAGCTTCTGGATCTGCTTGGCGCTCTCGGGGGTTAGCGCAACACGCGCTTCCCCCCGGGCACTCTCTTTCGGTGCACCTATTTTCACTCGCGTTCTCCTTTGTTTTTTTCTGCTGCTGTTACCTTCCTACAGCGCCGCCACATAGCGGTTGGGCACTGCCCATTTTCGACCTTCGTCATAACGACTGTTAGCAGTCTAGGATCTAACGGGGCGGCTGCCAGATACTATTCAACCTTTGATTCAACTGGGTTGTTTAACTACAACATGGGCCAGTGTGCATGACGGCTTGCCTAACGTCTAAACTCATTAGCAAACTCAGTAAGCACCTGATAAAGCCACACGTTGGCTGGATCATTGGCGTACAGACCATGCTGAATCAGGGTCATTTTAAGCGCTGGCAGCTCTTTGGGCGGCGCCACTAAGCGCACCGGCAGCATAGCAACGAACCTTTCAGCCATTTGACGTGGCAACGTCATGATCGCTTCCGTTAGCGCCACTACCTGCGCCGCGGCGATATAGTTGAGGTTTTTTGAAATTACCCGGCGGGTTAAGCCGTGTTGCACCAGACAACTATCGATATTGCTGGGGCGTAGGCCGCTAATATCCGCCAGCTCCACATGGAGCGCATCAGCAAACTGACCAATATTGAGCGCATCGCCCACGCGATCATTATGGGTAGCCGCCAAGCAGACCAACTCCTCAGCCATCCAAGGAGTCTGAATAACGCCGCCAGGCAGCGCGCTTTGGCTATCCAGCCCCACCACCATATCAATTTGGCGCTGTTCCAACCCCTCACTTAGAACATCCGGGGTAATCAGCTCAATTGAAAAACTAATGCCCGGTGCATAACTCAACAGTTGGCTAAGAAAGGGTGGGTACATCACCTCTTCAAAGTAGTCGGTGGTCGCCAACGTAAAACGCCGCTTACTAGTCGCAGGCGAAAACAGCGCAGGCGGTGCCAAGCCTTGCCGTAGCAGGGCCAAGGAGTGCTGTACGACAGGCAACAGCGCCAGCGCCCTGGGCGTGGGCTGCATGCCATTTTCGGTGCGTACCAGCAATGGGTCATCCAGCGCCTCACGCAACCTTTTGAGCGCATGGCTCAAGGCTGGCTGGCTTAAATGCAGCGTTTCTGCCGCCCGAGTGACATGACGCTCGCGCATCAGCGCTTCAAATACCAGCAGCAAATTCAGATCGAAATGGCGTAGCGAAAGCATGGTTTCTCATTATTCATATCACGAATGATTAAATTCTAAACATTCATTTAATTTATCGCCAGGAATTGCTTATTGTCGGCCGCACATTCGCTCACCAGCGACTATCAGCGATAATCCAGTACTTAAGGAGAAGCACACCGGTGACCCACCCACAAGCGATGTCCGCACAAACCATGCCCAGCCTTTATGGCGATGTGATTTCTACTTTTATGGGCGTAGCACAAGCAACGGATCCCAAGCAAACCGACGCCAACGTGGTAGTGAGTGGTGTGCCTTTTGACCTTGCTTGCTCTGGCCGTGCGGGCACCCGTATGGGGCCAAATGCAATTCGCCAAAGTACCGCTAACTTGATCTGGGAAGGCAAGCGCTGGCCATGGGACTTCGCCTTGGAAGATCGCCTTAAGGTGTGCGATGCAGGCAACGTAAATTACGCCTACGGCGAGCCGGAGAGCCTGGTCGACAACCTGGAAACCCACGCCAACCGCTGGTTAAAAGCGGGTAAAAAGATGCTCACTCTGGGCGGCGACCACTACATCAGCCTACCGCTGCTGCGCGCCCACGCCCGGATGCATGGCCCGCTGGCGCTGATCCATTTTGACGCCCACACCGATACCTATGAGCAAGGCACGCGCTTCGACCACGGCACCATTTTCCACCACGCCTTAAAAGAAGGCTTGGTGGTGCCTGAGCACTCGCTGCAAATTGGCATTCGCACCAGCTACGACCGCCATAACCACCCTTACGAAGTGCTGGATGCGGATTGGGTAAATGATAATGGCCCCGCTGCCGTGCTAGAGCGCATCCGCGCCCGCGTGGGTTATCATCCAGCCTACGTCACCTTGGATATTGACGGCCTCGACCCCGCCTATGCTCCTGGTACCGGCACGCCGGTGTGCGGCGGTATGTCCACCGACCTGATGCTGAAAGTAATTCGCGGTATGGTAGGCATGGAGCTGGTCGGTATGGACGTGGTGGAAGTGAACCCCGCCTATGACCACGGCGACATTACCTCGCTTGCTGCCGCGACGCTGGGGCTGGAATTTTTGTATACCCTGGCGGCTTCTAAGGGCGTTTAACGGTTACCCCCCGCCATCTCTAGACTTATGGTATTGAGATGGCGGGGACGGAACAGACTATCTTTGAGAGGCCGCCAGCGCTTGATCAATATCCGCCAGCAGGTCGTCGATGTGCTCGATGCCGATTGAAAGGCGCACCATATCCGGTGTGACGCCAGCGGCTTTTAGCTCCTGCTCGTTGAGCTGGCGATGCGTGGTGGATGCTGGAATGGAAGAACAGCTTTTGGCATCGCCGATATTCACCAAGCGAAGAATCAGCGCCAGCGCATCGTAGAAGCGCTCACCAGCGGCCTGCCCACCTTCAATGCCAAAACTAAGAATCCCCGAAGCATGACCATTCATATAACGCTGGGCCAGCGCATAATCGGGATGGTTTTCCAAGCCAGCATAATGCACCCAGGTGACCAAAGGGTGGCTTTCCAGATACTTGGCAACCGCTAAGGCATTGGCGCAGATACGCTCGATGCGCAGAGACAGTGTTTCCAGCCCCTGAAGCAGGTTCCAGGCCGCCTGGGCAGACAGCGCCGCCCCCATATTCCTTAGCGGCACCACCCTGGCACGGGCAATAAAGGCCGCATCGCCCACATCGCGGGTATAACTCACACCGTGATAGGAGACATCAGGCTCGTTGAGCAGCGGAAAGCGATTGGCATGCTTAGCCCAGGGAAAGGTGCCTGAATCAACAATCACACCGCCCACGGTGGTGCCGTGGCCGCCGATATATTTAGTGGCCGAGTGAACAACAATATCCGCCCCGTGCTCAATCGGCCGACATAGGAACGGCGTCGCCGTGGTGTTATCGACAATCACCGGCACTCCATGACGATGCGCCGCCTCAGCAAGCTTTGCTAGGTCAACCACGCCACCCGAGGGGTTACCAATGCTTTCGCAGAAAACCGCTTTGGTACGCTCATCAATCAGCGCTTCGATGCCATCAATATCGTCTTTATCGGCAAAACGCACCTGAATGCCTTGGCGCGGCAAGGTGTGGGCAAACAGATTGTAGGTACCGCCATACAGCTCGCTGATCGAGACAATGTTATCGCCCGCTTCAGCAATGGTCTGGATCGCATAGGTGATCGCCGCCATTCCCGATGCCACCGCTAACCCGGCGATACCGCCTTCCAGCGCGGCGACCCGCTGCTCCAACACGGCGCAGGTGGGGTTCATAATGCGCGAGTAGATGTTTCCTTCCACTTTAAGATCAAACAGATCCGCCGCGTGCTGCGCGTTATCGAAGGAAAACGAGGTGGTTTGATGAATCGGCACCGCCACGGCGTTTTGTGAATCAGGCGAATAGCCATGGTGAAGAGCAATGGTTTCTGGCTTCATGAGAACGGCTCGCTATTTTTATTGGGATCCACTATTGATCCTAAACAAGCGCTGACGGGAAGGCCAACAATCGTTCGTCCTCCGCTGCGCTAAGCTCGCAAAGGTCACCTTTTGCAGTGCAGCCACATCCAAAATAGCAGATCAACCGAGTGCTGAACGTCCACCGATTTTAATAGGCTACAAGCACATTAACGCCAACAACCGCAGGAGCTGCACTTACTGATTGAAATCAGGAAGCGAACATACTTATTTATAAAAACTCGCATACCTGCTCAAACGCCAGCCTAGGGCTGCGAGGGTAGAGCTTGCTGCTGTCGCCGTAACCCAAATTGCACAAAAAATTGCTGCGGTAATCAGGGTCGCCTTCAGCAAAGAAGAGCCCGTCCACCATGTCGTTATCAAATCCCGACAGCGGCCCGGCATCCAAACCCAAGGCCCGCGCGGCAAGAATAAAATAGCCACCTTGTAGGCTGCTGTTACGAAAAGCTGTTTCTTCCCGATATGGCTCATTACCTACAAACCAGGACTTCGCATCGGCATGTGGGAACAGCTCCGGCAAGTGACGATGAAATCCTCGATCATACGCAAGGATGGCGGTTACCGGTGCGGCATGAACTTTATGTCGATTGCCCTCGCTCAAGGCAGGATCGAGCTTTGCCTTTGCATCGTCAGTGCGCAAAAACTTAATGCGTAGCGGGCTGCAGTTAACGCTGGTTGGCGCAAATTTCATCAGCTCATACAGATGGCGCAGTGTTTCATCCTCAACCGGTTTGTCCTGCCAATAGGCATAGGTGCGTGCTTCACTAAACAGTTGCCCCAGTGCATCGTTGGGTAAAGCCCCCTGAGTAAGTATTAAGCTCATGAATTACCCTCTTTAACGTTAATAGCGATAGGCCAAGTAGGTAGATAAAATAGGAAATGCACTTAAGATAACCAGCACCACCACCATGGTGATAAAAAACGGCACTACCCCCTTGAAGATTTCTTTGACGGGCACCGTTTTATCATTCAGCGCTGCTTTGACTGTGTAAACCGATATACCAAAGGGCGGAGTAATTAGCCCGATTTCAACCGCAACAACGGTAATTACCCCGAACCAAATCAGATCCATGCCAAAATGCTGCGCAATAGGGAGCACAATGGGCAGCACAATCAGCATGATGGAGACTGAATCGATGATGCAGCCCATCAGGATAATGATGAACAGATACAGAGCCAGGAAATGATAGATGGTCAGATCCATCGTCGTAACTGCCTGGGCAATCGACATCGGTAAGCCCGTCAATGCCAGCATGCGGCTATAGAGTGAAGCAGCCAGGATCAAAAAAAGGATGGAAACCGCGACGTACCCTGTTTCTCCCAATACTTCGTAGAACTTCCCTAGCGTCAGCCGTTGCTTAGCGAGCGCCAACAGCAGCGCCCCGAAGGCTCCCACCCCGCCCGCCTCAGTGGGTGTGAAAAAGCCACTGTAAAGACCACCCAACACCAGCATCATCAGCAGCAGAATAGGGATTAGCTTAGACACCAGTGTTAGCGGCGTTTCCTCAATCGGATCCTCAAGTGCCTCGCCCGTATCGGTTTGGCTTTGCATCATGAAACCGGGACGCAGCCAAGCAAGCAGCATAATGACAACACAGAAAGCTAAGGCCAAAATAATTCCTGGGATAATCCCAGCGATGAACATGCGCCCGACTGACTGTTCCGCCAATACGCCATAGACAATCATCAGCAGAGACGGCGGTATTAGCATACCCAGAACCGAACTGCTCGCCACCACGCCCACTGAAAACTTGGCTGTGTACCCATGGCGCCGCATTTCAGGCACGGCCACTTTGGTGAATACCGCTGCTGACGCCACGCTAATGCCAGTGATAGAGGCAAAGATGCCGTTGGCTCCCACGGTAGCAATGCCCAGCCCACCGCGTATTTTGCGTAGCAGCCACTGAAACACATCGAAGGTATCGCGCCCCACGCCAGAGACCACCACTAATAATCCCATCAGTACGAACAGCGGCACCACCCCATAGAGATAGCTGCTCAGCGAATCGTTCGCGGCAGCGGCGACCATACGCGTGGCTAGTTCCGAATTGCGCAGTGTGGCTATGGAGATCAGCGAGACCAGCATCAAGGCGATGCTGATGTGCATGCCTAGATAGATCAGCACTAGCATGAGCACGACGGCGATAGTACCGATTTCAAGACCTGTCATTTTCGGCCTCCTCAGTCAGGCATACCTGGCCATGCCAAGCCAGCCACAAGGACTGAATCGCCAGCAGCAGATATTGCACAACAGTGATAGCCGCACAGCTGATAACGATGAAACGGATAGGCCATACGGGGAAGGTAAACACCCCTTCCACCCCCATAAACTGCTGACGCTCCCAGGCACGTATAAAGGTTGGCAGCGTACCGGTATAAACGATATAGAGCATATACGCACCTGCCAGAAAGAACATACACATCAAAAGGTTACCCAGACGTGGATGCTTATCGGTAAAGCCGACAATAAAGATATCAGCCTGGGCCATGCGGTTGTGTCGCAACGTGCCCGGCAACTGCAGAAAGACGATCATGACGATAGACGCCGCTACTAGCTCCGCTACCCCGGCAATCGGCTGGTTGAACAGGTTGCGCGACAGTACGTCTATGACGATCATCGCCATGATGATAAAGATGAGCAGGGAACCGATTGCATTCAGGCCATCAACCAGATAGCCAAACAGGCTGTTGTGCTGTGCATTGCCCAACCTGCGCCCCAAAATCAGGGTCTTTAAAGAAAAAGACATTGCCCGCTACTCCTGGAGTCCTGTCCGCCAGGTGACGGACAGAATCGTAACGTTGAGGGGAATCAAAAGCTGGATATAGGTCAGTCAGGCGATCAGATCACTCCTGATCCCAGGCACGCTCCGGCTCGTGGCCGCGCTCGCGCATGGCATTCATGTAGTTATTCAACAGTGCCTGTGCTGGGTAACCGCGCTCCTCATTGCGCTCCACCCACTGGCGGGCGAGATCCGGCATGCCATCGATCCAGGCCTGCCGATCTTCTTCAGACAGTTGGCTGACCTGAACCGGCGGGTTCTGGCTCTCGCCTAGCTCGATCATGCGCTCAATTGACGTTTCATAGCGTTCAGCGAGATCCTTGCCATGGGCTTCGGAGTAGGTTTCACCGGCCGTCATCAGGGCCTCCTGCACGGTCTCAGGCAGGCCATCCCAACTCCACTGGTTGATGGCTAACCCGCCGGAGAAGACCACCCCCATGTTGACTTGGGTAATGTAGGGCGCGACCTCGTAGATACGCGCTGGCAGGTTGCCGGTCGCCAGGCCGACAACACCCTGGGATACCCCAGTCTGGATATCGGTGTAATAGCTAGCGAGAGTGCCATCGACCGGAACGGCGCCTACTGGATCCAGCCATACCCCCAGCACGCCCGGCGCGGAAAGCCGAGCACCGTCCAGATCCTCAAGCGTATCCACTGGGAAATCCGAGTAAATGTCGTAACTATCGGAGGCCGTTGCGCCCAGGAATACCAGGTCATGCTCCTCCCATTCGGCCTTGAACTCAGGAACATTGCGAATCATATCGTTCCAGACGTCGAGCATCAGTTCAGGGTCACTGGTGGTGAAGGGCGTGTAGGCACTCATTTGCGCCAGCGGCATGCGCGATGGTTCAAGATAGCTGAACACCCAGCCAATATCGGCAATACCGTCCCGGACAGATGTGAGAGTCGCGTTGGCGCCGTAAAGCTGGCCAGCATAGGCTTCTGTCCAGTTGATTTCGTACTCACCTTCATCAGCTAGAATCTCATTGACGGTGGTGATGAACACATCAGGGATCATGCCAACCCAGGGAATGGTTGTGGGATGGCTTGAGCCGACCGTCAGGTTTATCACTTCCTGGGCATTCGCGGGCGAAGGCGAGACATTCACGGCTAAGGCTAGCGCGGTTAATGTCATTATTGGGCGAGGCTTGGCAATGCCATTGTTTATTTTCATGAGACGGCTCGTAAATTGACGTTATTGTTGTAAACCTATTTGGTCTTGTGCCCATGTTGTCGACCCAACATGGCGCTGCTTCAAGAACCAATAGGTGATTCAGGCAAGCGTGACTCCCCTGGCGAGAGATCAAAATCGATAGTGACGGTGCTGTACTCCCCGGTGACGTCAGGGTCGGGCGCATTACCATCGTTATACAGAGGGAACTCCATGGCCAGATCGGCACTGGTGACCCCAAACACACAGTCGGATTCGATGAACAGGTCATCTTGCGGAAAAATCTGGGTAACTAGCGTCTGGTGGCCCGGTGCAGAAATACAGAAATGGATATGCGCAGCACGGAACGGGTGGCGCCCCTGTGCTCGCAGCATGTCACCGACCAAACCATGGGTCGGGATGGGGTAGCTGGCAGGCCGCAGCGTACGGAATCGGTAGCGACCGTTTACATCGGTACGAAACTTGCCACGCAAGTTCATGTGCGGCTGACGTTCATCCTGGTTTTCGTACAGCCCTTCGGGTGACGCCTGCCACACTTCCACCAGCGCATTAGCCAACGGCTGACCGTCGCGACTCTTGACCTGTCCGGAGACGAATAGCGGAATATCACCGTCATGGGGTTTGTCACGGGCAATGTTGGTTCCCGGCGGATATTCTGGATCTTTGCGTGTATAAAATGGGCCCAACAAGGCCGGCGAAATTTGCTCGTCGGTACGATCCTGGTTCATGATCATGACTAGCGTGGAGAAGCCCAGGGCATCCGACATCACCATGGTCTCGTTATGGCGATCCTTGGTTAGATGACCTAACTGCGTCACGGCATTGATCGCCGCGGTAAACTCTTCCTCGCTCAGTTTTACTTCCCGACCAAAGGCATGCAGATGCTTGACCAGACTGGTGAGTATTTCCCTCAAGCGATCATCCTGAGTATGGCTGAACGCCTTGATCACAATATCGGTAATGTCATCCGGCGTTGAGGGGATGCCGTGATTGACGATATCTTCCTTTCGGGGCAACTCAAACATGATTCACGCTCCTAGGGAGTGTTGTGCCCACCGGACACGCCACCCGTTATTACTTGTTATTAATGATGTCTTGCATCGTACGATTGGGATCATTCAGCGCTGGCGCTGCTTCAACTCCTCCATGATCTCATCATGATGCTCGTTCAATACCGGCGGTGCGCTCACCTCTAGTGGCTTAACGCCATCGAAAGACACAGGTGAACGCACCGTTTCCCACTTGCCGACTTGCGGATGCTGAGTGCTGATCCGTAGCTGCAAATGCTTGGCCTGTGGGTCTTCCAGTACCTCGCTGGCGTCGTACATGGGCGCATGCGGCACGTCTTCAGCCTCAAGTCGCGCTAGCCAGTACGTGCGAGGCTCTCGGACGAACACCTTACGCAGCACGCCAATCATGGCTTCCTGATTATCGATGCGGCCTTCACGGGTCGTGAACCGTGCATCCTGAAGTAGTTCCGGGTAGTCGATAGCATTCGCCAGTCCCTGCCAAAACTTTTCTGGGGACGACATGTGTAGCGCCACCCAGTGCCCATCAGCGCACTCCATCACGTATGACTGAGATACCTGCGGACGACTGTAGGGGCCCATGATTTCGCCTTCCGAGAGATAGTGCGTGAAGGCGTCCAGATTGAAGTGGCACATGGCTTCCATCATCGACACATCCACACGACGCCCTTTACCGGTATGGCTACGCTCGTAAAGCGCGCCCAAAATGCCGTAGGCAGCATAAAAACCTGACAGAGCGTCGGCCATGGCTGGGCCTACCACGCGCGGGTTTTCCGGATTGATCAATAGCTTAAGAAAACCGCTTGCGGCTTGAGCGACCGTGTCATAGCTGGGACGATTAGCGTAAGGACCGTCGTTGCCAAAGCCGCTTATAGCGCAATAAATCAGTTGTGGGTTGATAGCACGCAGCTCTTCCTCGCCCGCCCCCAAGCGCTCCGCCGTACCAGGACGGAAGTTTTGAATGTATACGTCAGCATCGCTGATCAAGTCATGAAAGATCGCTTGATCCTTGGCCTCTTTGGTGTTCAGCGCAATGCTGCGTTTGTTGCGGTTATAGGTTTGATAATGCGGGCTATAAAGTCCGCCCTTGAAGGCGCGGAACGGATCGCCTTTGCCCGGCAGCTCCACCTTGATCACGTTTGCGCCCAGGTCGGCCAGCATCATGCCGGCTGCCGGGCCCGTGATGAAGGTGCCCTGCTCAATCACCGTAATACCTTCCAAAACCTTTATCATTGTCGTTGCCTCAGGTCGCTGACTTAACGCTTGTAACCGGGCGGAAAGTCGCCGGTGTATTCCAGGTGCTGTGTGGCTTGGTAAGAGAGAGCAAATCCGCACGGCTGTTCGGACTCTTCAAGCATGTGCGCGATCAGGCTGGCCGTACGCGCCAGAATTGGTATGCCCCTCAGCGCATTTAACGGGAACCCTGCACCAAGCAATACCGCGGGTATGGCGGCAGACACATTGAGCTTCAGGTCTTTACCGATGATCTCGGGAATGACGGCCTCAACCGCATCGGCAATTTCCACGAAGCGCATATCGGCACCGGCTTCACGTGCAACCCTGAACAGCGCTTCGACGCGGGGGTCACGCGCTTTGTGCAACGGATGTCCGTACCCTGGAATCGGCTTGCGCTCATGACGCATGGCCGTAACTGCATCAAAAGCGGCCTGCTTGACAGACTTGCCTTCATCGACCTGACGGGCAATATCATCAAATAACACCCCGGCGTTTTGAGACGCCCCCAAGATGACCGAGCCACACCCTAAGATGCCTGCCGCCACTGCACCTTGCAGTGCTTCAGGGGCAGCAGCGTAGGTCATACGCGATGCCTGCACGCTAGGTACTAAACCGTGCTCAGCAATGGCTACCAGAGTGGCGTCCAACACCCTGCGGCGGGTCTCATTGGCAGGTTGACCGGTAAGTAGCAGCAAAAAGTAGTCAGAGAAGGAGGTTTGCCCAATCAGTTCCTGGCAAAGATCCTTGCCTCTCACCACGATAGCGTCGGCATCCGACGTGCTGATGGCTGTTTTTGGTATTGTTTCGCGCCCTATCTTCATATGCCGCTCCGCTAATCAGGAGAGAGGATAACGTCAAGGTGACGGTCACACTCATCGGGAAAATTACTTGCTGCAAATGAATATAGAAGCGATAAACAATGAATAAAAATGATTAATTCACATAAAAACAATCGATACCATCGATCATAATAGCCATTTTGCAGGGAGGTCATGCCATGGAACTGCGCCATATGCGCTACTTTATCGCCATTGTTGAAACGCTTAACTTCACCCGCGCCGCCCAGCGCGTACACGTCACCCAATCGACGCTATCGCATCAAATTCGTCAGTTAGAAGAGGAGTTAGGCCAGCGGCTATTTGAACGAGTGGGCAAAAAAGTGGTGCTCACCGAAGCTGGACGGAGCCTGCTTGAGCACGTAGTACCCATCCTTAGACAGGTTGATCAAGCCATTGGGGCAATGAAGGCAACACCGGACGATTTATATGGAGAACTGCATATTGCGGCGACCCATAGCTTTAATGTTCAGCTTATCCCGCTGTGCCTCTCAATATTTTTACAACGGCTGCCAAATTTAAAAGTGGCTGTGGAAGAGCTCGCTGGAGATCAAATCAGTGAGCGTTTAATGAGTGGCGATTTAGACATGGGTATTTCCTACCGTCCGGCAATACCCCGTGGTTTACGCTTTGAACCGCTTTACAATGAGGAGCTCAAACTTATTGTGGCTAGCAATCACCCGCTTGCAAAGCGTAAGAGGCTGCGCATGGTCGAGCTCAATGGCCAACGCATGACATTATTGTCGCCGCATTTCTCAACACGTCAAATGCTGGACGAGTGTTTCGAAGCAGCTGGAGCTCGCCCCCAAATTGTCGCCGAGCTTAACGCTATCTCACCTATGATTGAGCTCGTCAGACGCACGGATCTGTGCAGTATCGTGTCAGAAAATGCCTTAGCAAACGAACCAGGCGTTAAGGCAATTCCGCTTGAAAGCCCAACGCCAGTGCGCACCCCCGGTTTGCTATGGCCACCACAGTCTGAGCGTCCCGCTGCTAGCCGCTTTATGGCTGAGATAATTCGCGACATTGTTAGACAAGGAATCGCGTAAAATTAGCTCCAGGTTGCTTTGTTAGCTCACCAATTCCACTCACTGCACGCCACTGCATTGTGGGCGTGTAGGCTTTCAGCATGCACCACCTTGAGCTGAAAGCCGGTGACCTCCGGTGCTTGCCGCAGGGCTTTATCGACCCGCCGTGCCGCGTCTTCGCAGAACATCAGGTTTTGCCCGTTAGCAAGTGCAAACGCTTGCTCATCAATGCGCTTCACGGCGGTTTGCAGTGCGGTGCCTAGCGCCGCTTCGATACGATCAATCGAACTCTCCAACCAATCTGCAATGGGTAGTTCATCGTTTTCGCCCTTGGCTAAACGCAGCGAGCACTCAACAAAGCTGCGCTGACTATGGGGCGTCGCCAGGATGCCCTCTTCGCTACCCAACCACGCAGCCACTGCCGATTTGGTTAACGGAATTTCCGAAAAATCCTCCTCAAAGGCCTGTTGAATCAACTGCCGCGCCAGCGCTGCCGAGCAGGGGCAAGTAGATGAATAGCCCACTGTGAGCCCCAGCTCAGCCTGAAAACCATCAGGGGTTAATTGGCAGCGCAGAGTGAAGGGGTAGCTTTTCCACCCTGCCAATGGGCTAATCAGCGCTTCCCGCTTGAGCGGCAGCTCGCCTTCCACATTCAGATGCGCCTGCTTGGACAACCCTTCCTGACTGGTTAAAAATGCACGCAATATTTCTTTAACCGTTGATAAGGTGAGCGGTGCTTCTTCAAGCGGTGCCAGCGCCAGATAAAGCCGGGACATATGGATGCCCCGTGCCTTGGCCTCATCAAGGCTCACCCCCGCGTCCAGCTTGGCTGTCACACTGCGAGTACCCAGTTGGACAGGTAGCGTAATGCCCTCCATCCCCACCCAGTTCAATGTGCTTGTTAAGCGAGTGGTTTGGCTGGCGATATCGGGTAAACTCAAAACGGTCATTGGACTACCTCTGGAGAGGAGTTGAAGAAGTTATACAGCTCGGCCACGGTTTCAGGCGCCACGTTTTGGGTAATAAACACAAAGCGTGATACCCGGTCACCCACACTGTTGGCGGGTAGTGGCGCGGGCGGGTGAAAAATGTGCTGCACGCCGTGAAGCGCTAGCGGCGTCTCCCGGTCAGTGAGGTGCACAATGGCTTTAATGCGCAGCATTTTGTCGCCCATTAGCGACATCAACACATCCAACCAGCCCTCCAATGCCTCAGGCGCAATCAGGTCATCAACGCTAAAACAGAAAGCGTTAATGCCATCGCTGTGAGGGGAATCGCCAAGCTGATGCGGACTCAATAGCGAGTTTTTCGACGGTGCAGAAAAAGCAGCCGGTTGAGTGTCTGCCTGGTGCAAGGCGTAGCTGCCCGCTTTGAGCCACTGCTCCACCTGGAAGCCCCTCTTATCGCCAGCGTACAGCCCCGCCCCTACCAGCAAATCTGCCGAGAGTTCGCCGTTAATCACCTGCCACTGCTCAGCGGCGGGATTCAACTTGGCCAGTCGATTCGCCAGTTGGGAAATGCTCTCCTCGCTCGCTAGGTCGGTTTTGGTCATCAGCAATTTGTCGGCTACCGCGATTTGCTGTTGCGACTCTGAGTGGGCGTCCAGGGTCGCCAAGCCATTAGCGGCATCAACGCAGCACACCACGCTGTCCAGCTTGAAACGATGCGCCAGCCAGTGATCCGTCATCAGCAGTTGCAGCAGAGACGTAGGCTCCGCCAGACCAGTGGTCTCAATCACCACCCGGGAGGGCAGGGGCTTTCCCTGCGTTTCCAAGTCTTGCATGGCTTGTTGCAGGGTACGGCTCAAATCGCCACGCAGCGTGCAGCATAAACAGCCGCTGCTCATTTCGATCACCGCCTGTTCATCGCTGTGAGTAATCAGTTGGTGATCCAAGCCGATGGCACCAAATTCATTGATCACCACCAGGGTGTTGTGCATGGAGGTTTGGTGAACCCAGCGATTAAGCAGCGTGGTTTTGCCACTGCCTAAGAACCCGGTGAGTAGATTGACCGGTATTAATGACGGTTCCTGCATAACACCTTACTCCCACCTCGCTTTGCGATAGTGATGCTCTTGCTGTTCCTGACGCTCCTTCGCCTCAATGCAGAGCTTTGCGGTAGGTCTAAACATTAGCCGTGGAAGCCCGATGGGATCGCCGGTCTCTTCGCAGTAGCCGTACTCACCGCTCTCAATGCGCTTCAAGGCTGACTCAATGTTGTTCAGCAAGCGGCTCTCGCGATCCGCTTGCCGCAAGGCCAAGCGCAGTTCCTCCTCAAAAGAGGCTTGATCCGATTCGTCGCTGTCGCGCTCGTGGGAGGCGATAACGTCCTTCATCTCCTTTAGGTGCGCCTCAATGTCGGCACGCTCGTCGAGCAGCCGCTGGCGAAAAAATGCCAATTGCTCGGCGTTCATATAGTCACTGGCAGGCATCGCCAGTAGCTTCTCGGCCCACGCTTTATCAGCAGCAACACGCTGTTCTTTGGCTTTTATGCCTTGGTCGTGCATAGATTAATCTCGCTCTAAAGCAAACGTTATAACGTAACATAAAAGTTAGCGGCGTAATCCGTTATGCTAAACAGTCGTCAACCGCTCAAGCAAACGCTGCTGAGTAGCACGATTTTCAGCGGCATCCGGTGTTTGCACTTTCTCTAACAGCAACGCCATCGCCTGATCAATCGGCAGTACACCCATGTCGTCGCCTTCCTGGGTGCGAAGGGCAATACAGCCCCCGTCACGCTCCTTGGCCCCCGCCACCAGCAAAAAGGGAATGCGCTGCAGGGTCTGCTCGCGGATTTTGTAGCCGATCTTCTCGTTGCGTACATCCACCTCGGTGCGCACGCCTGCCCCGTTGAGTAGCTGGGCGACATCCTGGGCATAGGCAGCATGCTCGTCGGTGATCGACAGTACCACTGCCTGAACCGGTGCCAACCAGGCCGGTAGTTTGCCCGCGTAGTGCTCAATCAGAATGCCAATAAAGCGCTCAAGCGAGCCAAACAGCGCCCGGTGCAGCATCACGGGACGCTTGCGTTTGCCGTCTTCAGCCACATACTCAAGGCCGAAGCGCTCGGGCAGGTTCATATCCACCTGAAGCGTGCCGCACTGCCAGTCGCGGCCAATGGCGTCGCGCAGAACGAATTCCAGTTTGGGGCCGTAGAAAGCCCCTTCACCGGGATTGAGCTGATAGGCCAAGCCCATACCCGTTAATGACTGCTCCAGCGCGCCTTCCAGCAGATCCCAGCTGGCATCATCGCCCATGCGGTTTTCCGGCCGGGTGGAGAGCTTGATGCGCACCTCCTCAAAGCCAAACTGGCGGTAGATATCCAGTACCAGGGCCACAACTTCCCGGCACTCGGCATCCATCTGGCCGGGGGTGCAGTAGATATGCGCATCGTCCTGGGTAAAGTGGCGCACCCTAAGCAGCCCGTGCAGCGCGCCGGAGGGCTCGTAGCGGTGTACCTTGCCAAACTCGCCCATGCGAATGGACAGGTCGCGGTAGCTCTTTAAACCGTGGCGGTAGAGCAGCACGCTGCCGGGGCAGTTCATCGGTTTGAGCGCCAGGGCGCGGCCATCCTCGGTCTCGGTGGTGAACATATGCTCGCGGTAGTTATGCCAGTGACCGGAGATTTCCCATAGGCTGCGATCCATCACATCGGGCGAGTTAACTTCCACATAGCCTGCCGCCTGCTGGCGGTGGCGCATATAGTCAATCAACTGCTGGAAAACGGCCCAGCCGCGGGGGTGCCAAAATACCGCCCCAGGGGCATCTTCCTGGAAGTGGAACAGATCCAAGCCGCGACCCAGGCGTCGGTGGTCACGTTTTTCTGCCTCTTCAAGGCGCTGCAAATACGCTTTCAGCTGCTTTTTATCTGCCCAGGCGGTGCCGTAAATGCGCTGTAGCTGCTCGTTGTTGGCGTCGCCCCGCCAGTAGGCACCGGCCAGCTTGGTCAGTTTGAACGCCTTCAGAAAGCGGGTATTGGGCACGTGGGGGCCACGACACATATCCATATACTCCTGGTGGATATACAACCCCACGCTGGTGACCTCCGCGGGCATCTCTTCGATCAGGCGCTGTTTGTAGGTCTCACCGCGCGCCTTGAAAAGCTCGGCCGCCTCCTTCCGGGTTGTCATGCGCTTTACCACCTCATACTCCTGGGCGATCAGTTCATGCATCCGCGTTTCGATGGCAGCGAGGTCACTCGGCGTAAAGGGGCGCTCAAAGGCGATATCGTAGTAGAAGCCATCGTCAATCACCGGGCCAATCACCATCATGGCGCTGGGGTAAAGCTGCTTGACGGCATGGCCGATCAGGTGGGCGCAGGAGTGGCGAATGATCGCCAGCCCTTCATCATCCCTGGGGGTAATGATCTGTAGCTGGGCATCGTGGTCGATCATCTCGCAAGCATCGACCAAGCGGCCGTCGAGCCTACCGGCCAGGGTCTGTTTGGCCAGCCCTGGGCCAATGGCGAGCGCCACTTCGGCGACACTAACCGGGTGGTTAAAGTGGCGCTTGGCGCCATCCGGTAGGGTGATAGTCACTGCCTGTTCTAAGGCGGCGGTAGTCATATCGTCTCCACGGTGGTAATAAGCAAGTCGCTATATCAGCGGCTAAATCAGCGCCTAGGCAGGATCAATACTCATCAGTAGGCGCTTGCACCCGTTTTCCAGGGCAGGGCTTCTATGCACCAAGCCCCGCTCTTCGCAGCCTACCCAGCCACTTCCTTTGATTAACGCGATATCACCCGGTGAAAGGCGCTGAATAGCCGCGGTGTCGGTTGCGATGTCGGGTCGGTCAGGATGCGGCGCGCCCAGGCCCTCGCGGTTAATTGCGTGCTCGGGCAGCCATTCGCTGCCCGGGCCGAAATAGGTCGTCACCATGCGCACGGGGAGGTTATCGCAGTGAAAACGCGGGCACATGGCGCTATTAAGCAGGCGCAGGCGAATACCGACGGTTTGGGTGTCAAACAGAAACGCGATGGCTTCGGCGATCGTCGCCATATCCTCAATCAGCGGGGAAGCCGCGTCCGGGGCGGGAATGTGACGACGCAGGTCGGCGATGAAGGCTTCATCGGGGTGACCAAGCCAGCTATATTGCCAGGCGCGATCCGTTTGGCATTGCGCCTGGGCGCTAAAGGCAATATCGGCGGGCAGTGGGCGCTGGAAAATCGCGATGTTAATAGCGTCTTCAAAGATGCGCGGCAGCACGCTGATATCATTATCACCGGCGGCATGGTCTGGCAACGTCCACTGGGGGGCAGGTAGCGAAGACATAAATGACTCCATAAGCGTTGTTGAGATAGCCGTCATTGAGTGCGCTGACGCAGGAAGCGCCAGCTTTGTGTCGTGACCGTCGCCAGGGTAAACAGCACAGCGGCGAGCGTGACAATCGTCGGGCCGGTCGGAGTGTCCATCACATAAGCGGTTCTCAGCCCTGCCGTCACCGCCAGTATGGCAATCCCCGCGGCCAGAACCGCCATCGCTTCTGGCGTACGGCAAAAAGGCCGGGCGGTGGCCGCTGGGATGATCAACAAGGCGGCTATCAGCAGCACGCCCACTACTTTCAGCGCCACGGCGACGACCACCGCGAGTGCCAGGGTGAGTACCAGCTGTTCGCGCCGTGGGTGGATGCCGCTGGCATAAGCAAGCTCGTCGCTCAACGTGGCGGTCAATAACGATGACCAGCGCCAGAAAAGCAGCATCAGAACCAGCGCCACACCGCCGCCGATGATCCAGATATCCGTTTTCCCAACGGCCAAAATATCTCCAAACAGATAAGCATTGAGATCAATGCGCACCCCGGCAAGAAACGACACCGCCACCAGGCCGATGGCCAGGGCCGAGTGCGCCATTACCCCGAGCAGGGTATCCATGGCATAGCCACGCCCACTGAGCATTGACACACAGCTTGCCATCACAAGGGCGACCGTCAGTACGCCTAAGAAGATGGAGACGTCCAATAACAGCGCTAACGCCACGCCCAGAATGGCGGCGTGGGCGGTCGCATCGCCGAAGTAGGCCATACGCCGCCACACCACGAAACACCCCAACGGGGCGGCGGCCATGGCCACTAATACACCGGCGATCATCGCCCGCCACATAAAATCATCCAGCATTGGCGGCCTCCTCATGCTGATGGTGGCGGTAGAAGGCTAAGGTCTGGGCGGTCTGATCGCCAAACAGCGCCTGATAGTCCGGCGATGAGGCCACCTGCTCGGGCTTGCCCTCGCAACAGATAACACGATTCAGGCACAGCACATGATCGGCGGTACGCATCACGACGTGGAGGTCGTGACTGACCATCAGTACAGCGCAGCCGTAGCTGCGGCGCACGCTTTCGATATGCTGGTAGAACTCAGCGGTACCTCGGTGATCAAGCCCTTGTGTCGCTTCATCGAGAATCAGAATATCGGGTTTTGCCAGCAGCGCCCGGGCTAACAGCACGCGTTGGAACTGGCCGCCCGATAGCTCGCTCATTGCCGCCTTGATCAATGCCTCGGCGCCGGCATCTTCCAGCGCCTTTTGCACACTGCGATGGGGGTGGCGACGGGGCAAGTTGATAAAACGCTTGACCGTCATGGGCAAGGTAGGATCCAGGTGAAGCCGCTGGGGCACATAACCGATGCGCTGCTGCGGGGCGATGGCCACCTGGCCGGTGGTGGGCGTTACCGCACCGATCAGCGTTTTCACTAGTGTGGATTTCCCCGAGCCATTAGGGCCAATCAGGGTCACCACCTGTTGCCGATATAAATCGAGATTGATGTTCTCGAGGATATGCTGTCCGCCGAAACGAACGTTCAGTTGGCGAACGTTCAGAATCGCATCGTGATCAGGAGGCTGAGCAAGCCGCATAATTGAAGGTCGTCTTTTCTGTATTTGTTATGTTATAACATGTCTATCTCGCATAGGCGAGTGTCGATGCCTATGTTCGAACCCAGAAAAGCCATAGTTGATGATGAGGAGAACCCTGATGAATAACCGTTTAGCTCGTTTGTCTTGGCCGCTATTAGCGGCTTTCCCGCTGGTTGCCGCCGCAGAAGTGCCGCATGTGGCGGTGGATATTCCGCCGGTGTATTCGCTTGTCGCTAAGGTGATGGGGGAGCGCGGCGATCCTGAGCTGTTTATTCAGCCCGGTGCTTCGCCGCATGGTTATTCGCTACGCCCTTCTGAAGCACAATCCCTCGATGATGCGGACCTGGTGGTATGGGTAAGCGACGCGCTGACGCCCTGGCTATCCGGCGCCATCGACAGCCTGGCGGGTGATGCACGCCACCTTGAGCTAATGGATGTGCCTGGCATCACCACATTGGAATACCGCGAAGGCGCGACCTTTGCGCTCAACGATAGGGATGAACACGGTCACGGGCACCATGATCACGATCATCATGAGCATGATCACGGCGATCACGAACACCACCACTATGCAGACAGCCATGACGAAAGTGGGCACGATCATGACCACCACGGCCATGATCACAGCCATACCGGCATGAATCCCCATGCCTGGCTGGATCCTGCCAATGCCCGCCGTTGGCTGGATGCCATCGCCGAACAGTTAAGTGAGATCGACCCTGATAACGCAGCGTACTATCGCGACAACGCCGCCCAGGGGAAAGAGGACTTAACCAGCCTTCAGGAACATATTCAGGATCGTTTGGCCAGCAGCGCCGACACACGCTTTATTGTTTTCCATGATGCTTACCAGTACTTTGAGGAGGCCTTTAATGTGCACGCGGCTGGGGCCATCTCCATTGGCGATGCCTCTTCACCTAGCCCTGCGCGTATCGAGAAGCTGCAAACGCTGGTGAATGATGAAAATATCCAGTGTGTGTTTAGTGAACCCCAGTTCAATCCGCAGATGGTCAATAACGTCTTTGGGGATACGTCCGCTTATATCGGCGTCATGGATCCCTTGGGCGTAGGTCTGACGCTGGATGCAGGTCTCTACGATGCGCTGCTGGAGCAGTTGGCCGATGAGATTACGCGCTGCACTGACGGCTAAACAGCTTTTTTCTGAAACAGCTTGCCGAGTTGATAGAGGTCGTGCATATATCTATCAAACTTCGTAATAAGCAGTGACGTAACGATAAAGGCATAAATCAGCAGCATGACTGCCATGGGGTCGTTTAGCCAAGCCAGCCAAGGCATCGAGACTGGATAACCCAGCGTATAAACACTCATGGCAGCCAGTAGCTGAACCAAGAAACAGTTCAAAATAACCAGTGTAATCAACGCTGCGCGTATATTGGTATGCGGCAGCGTTGTTTTCCAAAACGGCAAGTGACGCACTTTTACGCTGTTTACATTCGCACTGCTATCGCCGTTAAAACACAACCGCGCTTTACGCCGCAACAAAGGAATCGCGTAGACGCCTTTTTCCTCTTCAGCAAAAGCCTTCAGTGCGATATCCTGATCGAGATTAGGGCTCAAGGCATTGGCTGCCGCTTGATCAAAGTCTGGCCGGGCATGGGTTTGCGTGGCGGTTTTGGCTTGGTCAGAAAGCGCTTGTAAGTGGCTTTTATCAGCCTTCGACAACTTTTTATCGTTGCCGACGTTGATGTTGTAATGAATTTCATACACCTGATACAGAGCTGCGGTCACGCCCACAAAGATCATCAAAAAGACAATATATATCAACATATTAACGGGCACCTCCTAAACGAAACCGAACCAGCTAGGCGATAAATAGCTTTGTTAGCGTTCAAACTAACTTAAGGACTATGCCTATGCACAGCTGACAAGTACAGGCTCAGAAGGCCTCAAAAAAGCCGGATCAGACTACGGATCGCAAATTCCCACACCGTGGTAGTGCCCCACAGCGTGCATTAAACCAGGGAGATGAGGACTCCTGTCATTCATCGCCGAAGATAATGGGCGTTAAACCACTTTTGCTATTCGTCTGGCTAATCAATACCAAACCGTCACTAGGACAGTTGACCAAGGTTACATCGTCAGAGATGACAGATAGGCAGGTTGGTCGATGATATCCGCCACATAATGCAGCCTTTCCTCCCAGTCCTCTCTTGTCAGTTGACCACCGAAGCACAAGCGCAGAGCTTCAGGGGGATGGTTGTCGGTACTAAAAGCAGCACTGGCAACCGCACTAACGCCATGTGAACGTAATTGCACCGCCAGCTCTGAAGGATTCCAGCCAGAGTGCTTGGGCAGCTTAAGCCATAGGTGGAAAGCACCTTTGGCAGACACGATGCGCTGACGTCCCAGAATCTTCTCGGCTATTTCAAGGCGGGCAATGGCCTCGATACGGATCGCTTTAAGCATGGCATCCGCCGTCCCATCGGTTATCCACTCGGTGACCAGGGCATCAATCAGCGGGCTGGACATCACCGAGGTGGCTCGAAGCGCGCCAGCGGTTCTCTGCGCCTGTCGCTTGGTGGGGGCGTGTAGGAATCCTGATCGCAAACCGGGACCGAAACACTTGGCAGTCCCCGTCAGATAGTAAGTGAGCTCAGGGGCCAAGTTAGCAATAGGGACGACCTTCTCTTCGCTGAGCATGGTGTAAGCATCATCTTCAATAATCGGGATGCTATAGCGTAAGGCAACATCGGCCAAAGCTTCACGACGCCCCAAGGGAATAGTCGTCGTCGTGGGGTTTTGGATGGTGGGATTAATGTACAAAACGGCCACTTGCCCCTGTTTACAGATATCCTCGAAGGAGCGAACAAGGGGGCCATCGGAGTCACGCTCCAATGAATGCAGGGTCAGCCCGAGCTGAGCCGCAATAGCCTTTAGGCCAGGGTAGACCAAGCTTTCGACACAGATTAGCTGACCTGGGACTACCAACTGCATCAGCAACCCAACCAGGCCGCTGTGAATACCGGGGCATATCAAGACCTGTTCCAGTGTCGTGTTGTCCAGCCGCCGATCCAGCCATTGGAGCGCAGCCACACGGTCATGATGGCTGCCACCAAAGGTTTGATAACGCAGCAGTGAGTAAAGATCACGCTGGGCCAACACCGAGATAGCGCTATCGCGTACTCGTTCAATCAACGTCGGTATCGCGGGCTCAATCATTAGGTTCATGGTCATCTCATAACCACTGCTCGGCTTCACTGACACTGCCTTACCTTTAATAAAAGTGCCCGAGCCCGGATGCGAGTCAATCAAACCACGCAGCTTAGCTTCATTATAGGCACGCGCCGCCGTCGTGTAATTGATACTCAAAGCCCCCGCCAGTTCTCTCAGCGGGGGCAGTCGCTCGCGGGGCTGCAGCCGACCACTACCGATATCTTCAGCAATCAATTCAGCGACCAGACGATAAGCTGGCTGGCTGACCTCCTTGTCTAAACGTTTTCGCCAGCGTTCCAGCTCAGATGTATGCATATCTTCCCCGTCGTTAAATAAACATTGTTACCTACCCTTCTTATCGCCCAAAACTTATCACTGATGGACTAAAGATTGCACAAATAAAAAATTGATTGCATATGTACTTAATGGTGCAAAACATACTTTTAGTGCACAAATAAGGTGAAAAAAACAGTTTTTTTGAAATATTAGCCTTTTATTATTTTTTTAGCTTAAAAATTTGGTCAATTTTTAAGCTTAGAGCGACCTACATGATCGACAATTGATTGGATCAATAAGCATATCAATTGGCACGTCGATTGCTCCGTATTGATCGTACCGCTTGTGTAAGCACGGCGGTTAACGACTCTCCCACTCGCAATAAACGGAGCTTAGACATGCCTACAGTGACGCAACCACTCAACAAGAAAGGCGATTTTCTGGTCGACTACGAAGAGAAGGTTTTTGAAGACGTAAAAGCGAAACCAGGCGAAAAAGCCCTGGTAACTTTTCATACGGTTGCCTTTGAGGGGTCGATCGGCTTCGTGAATATGCTGCAAGCAACGCGCTTGCTGCGTAAAGGCTTTGAAACCTCCATCTTACTGTATGGCCCTGGCGTCACTTTGGGTGTCCAGCGTGGCTTCCCGACCCTGGGCGATGAAGCGTTTCCCGGCCACATGAATTTCAACAATCAGTTGACCAAGTTTATGGCCGAGGGAGGCAAGGTCTACGCCTGCCGCTTTGCTCTTCAAGCACTCTATGGTCATGGCGAACCGTCACTCATTGAGGGCATCCGCGCGATCAATCCACTGGATGTGCTTGACCTTAAGCTGCTTCACGTGCGCGACGATGCACTGATCATTGATACCTGGACGGTCTAAGGGGAGCAGCGGCCATGGCACAAGCAAACATGACAGAAACCACCATAGTGCGGGCCGCTGCCGCTCAGCTTTCTCCCGATCTTGAGAGTGTTGGCGGCACGCTGGTCAAGGTACTGGATGCAATCGACGAAGCGGCCAGCAAGGGGGCTGAGCTGATCGTGTTCCCCGAAACCTTCGTTCCCTACTATCCGTACTTTTCATTTGTCTACCCCGCCGTGGCCTGTGGCGCCGAGCACTTACGGCTGTATGAACAGGCCGTGGTGGTACCAGGCCCAATCACTGATGCTGTCGCTGAGCGCGCTCGCACCCTGGGCATCGTCGTCGTGCTTGGCGTTAATGAGCGTGATCATGGCACCCTCTACAATACTCAACTGATCTTTGATAGCGACGGGCGTCTGTTGCTGAAACGCCGCAAGCTCATGCCGACCTACCACGAACGCATGATTTGGGGCCAGGGCGATGCCTCGGGCTTGAAGGTGGTGGATAGCGCCGTGGGCCGTGTTGGCGCCCTGGCCTGCTGGGAGCACTACAATCCGTTGGCACGTTATGCCCTGATGACCCAGCACGAGCAGATCCACTGCAGCCAGTTTCCTGGCTCGCTGGTCGGCCCAGTCTTTGCGGATCAAATTGAGGTAACCATCCGTCATCACGCCCTTGAAGCGGGCTGTTTCGTGGTTAACGCCACCGGCTGGCTAACCGACTCCCAAATCGAATCCATTACCCCCGACACCACGCTACAACGTGCTCTGCGTGATGGCTGTAACACCGCCATTATCTCGCCAGAAGGTAAGCACTTGGCCGAGCCGCTGCGCAAAGGAGAAGGCATCGTCATTGCCGACCTGGATTTCGCCCTGATTACCAAGCGTAAGCGAATGATGGATTCGGTGGGCCACTATGCGCGCCCTGAACTGTTGAGCTTAGCCATTAACGATATGCCCGCCCACTGCTGCCAGCCACTGGCCACTTCCGCTCAGAGCCATAATGCCCAAGGAGATGAAGATGAGTAAGCTCGCCGATCGCTCACGCTTGTTCACCGAACTTCAAACCCATGGCGTACGCCTGCAGGATGCATCACAAGAGCATGTCAGCCGACGGGGCGGCGCTGGCCCTTCTGACCATCAGGCAATAACCATCGATGGAATCACTATGATGGTGCCCGTCTATACCCAGTCGGCATGGCGTTCACCGTTTAGCGTAGTGTCAGGTGATGAAGGGCATAGGCTGACTGAAAACACGATTCCTATGGCCGATATTACCTTTGCAGATACGCCCCACTTCTACGACCTGCAAACCGCTGACGGCGTCCCCTACACGCATATCGCCACCTTGCATAGCCGCGATGTACTGGCCACGACGGTACTGCAAACATGCATCCGCTATGAGAGCAGGCGCAAAGCCTGCAAATTCTGCTCGATTGGTCAATCACTCCAAGCCGGGCGCACCATTGCGCATAAGTCCCCAGACCAACTGGCCGAGGTGGCTAAGGCCGCTGTCGAGCTCGACGGTGTCAAACATATGGTCATGACTACCGGAACGCCAGCCACGTCTGACCGAGGAGCCAGCGTCCTTTGCGAAAGTGCCAGGGCCATCAAAGCGGCCGTGGATCTTCCGCTGCAAGGGCAGTGCGAACCACCGAAGGATCCCGTTTGGTATGCCCGCATGAAGGAAGCTGGCATTGACAGCCTGGGCATGCATCTCGAAGTGGTCACACCTTCGCTAAGAAAAACGCTAATGCCAGGCAAGGCAGAGGTTGGCATCGAAGAGTATATGCAGGCGTTTCGCGATGCTGTTGACGTCTTTGGCCGCGGGCAAGTCAGCACTTATATTCTTGCTGGGCTCGGGGATACCCGCGAGGCCATTCTGGAAACCTGCCAACACCTAATCGAAATCGGCGTTTATCCCTTTGTAGTGCCGTTCGTGCCGATTAACGGCACGCCATTAGAAGATCATAAGCCGCCCAGCGCCGACTTTATGGAGTCGATCCTGGCGCCGTTGGGCAGACGTCTCAAGCTCGCAGCGTTGCGCTCTATCGATATCAAAGCGGGCTGCGGGCGTTGCGGTGCCTGTTCAACGTTGTCTGAGTACGAGCGCTAACAGCACGCGAAACGCTTAATAGAGGAGTGCCCGATGATGTCAACATCCGACGCCTATTCGGCCTATTCCAACTACCGGATCAAGTGGGCGAGCCTGCCTTGGGAAACCGATGAAGCAATGGCATTGCGGCGGCGCGTTTTCTGCGATGAGCAGGCAATATTTGATCAGGACGACCGAGATGCCATCGATGACTCAGCCCACCTACTCGTCGCTTTAGGGTGCACAGGAGGATGGTATGAGCAAGTGGTGGGGACAGTGCGTATTCACGAATCAGAACCTGGACTCTGGCATGGTTCGCGTCTTGCTGTTGACCCAGCCTTCCGCGCCCAAGGCCGCCTAGGCTCCACGCTGATTCGGCTGGCCGTCTCCAGCGCTCATGCATTGGGCTGCCAACGCTTTTTGGCCCGGGTACAGGCCCAGAATGAGGCTCTTTTTCAACAGCTGCACTGGCGAAGCATTGGCAAGGAGCTAATCCTTGATCGACCTCATGTGGTAATGGAGGCCGACCTTACCCACTACCCCCCTTGCCACTCTCCTCTTAGCGGCTTTGTTGTGCCTGGGCGTCAACGCCAACCTCTCGCTGAGCTGGCGCCTGGGCTGCTTAAGATCCTTTCAGCCCCCGCACTGAGACAAGCATCATGAGCCAAAAGCAACGACTCGACCTAACAGAACTGCTCCAGAAAGTGCACGACTATAGTGGTCTTGCCCATAAGGCCGATATCGCGCGGATCGCTCCCAACCTGACAGCACTGCCCGATGGCTGGCATCCCAACGGCGACGATACCGCGGCCATTCCCAGCGGCGAAAGCTACACACTGTTGGCGATGGAAGGGCTACTTACCGCCTTCGTCGCCGAGGATCCTTGGTTTGCTGGCTGGTGTTCGGTGATGGTTAACGTCAGTGATATCGCCGCAATGGGCGGGCGGCCCCAGGCAATCGTCAATGCTCTATGGAGCCATGACCCAGAAAGCGCTGAACTAATTGCCAAAGGCATGCGTGAGGCCGCCGACACCTTCCGCATTCCCATCGTCGGTGGCCACACCAACCTTCGCTCCAATCAGCCGCAATTGGCGGTCGGCATCCTGGGTCGAGCCCAATGCCTGCTGAGCAGTTTTGCGGCGCGGCCTGGGCAGCTATTAGTGGCGGCTATCGACCTGCGCGGCGCCTATCAAGCGCCCTATCTGAATTGGAACGCGGCCACAACGGCGCCCGCTGAGCGTTTGCGTGGCGACATCGAACTACTTCCCTGTATTGCTGAAGCGGGCTTGGCTATCGCCGCTAAAGATATTAGTCAGGCCGGTCTCCTCGGTACCACCTTAATGCTCATGGAGAGCGCTGATGTAGGCGTGAGTATTAACCTTGACGCTATCCCGAAACCCGAGAAAGTCACTTGGGAAGACTGGTTATGCACCTTCCCTAGCTTCGGTTACCTGCTCACCACGGATAATGAGCACCTTCCCATGCTGCTAGAGCGCTTCCGTGCCCGTGGCATCGCCGCCGCGCAGATCGGCGAGATCGTTTCCTCACCTCAGCTCTGGGTAGAAACCGACAATGATCGCCAGTTGTTCCATGACCTTGCAACGACTCCATTAACCGGACTGAGTCGTCCCCAAATGCCCATTCCCCAACAGGAGCTTTGAGCATGCCAGCCATACACTTCCACGTTCGCTGGCCAGACGGCAGCGAAGACCAGTGTTACTCACCCTCCACCGTTTTAAAGGAGTACTTCCAGGTCGGCGAGCGTCTCAGCGTCGATGCTTTTGTGGAACGCGCCGACATAGCCCTAGAGGCGGCCAGCCAGCGCGTCGAACAAAAATTCGGCTTCTTCTGCTCCAGTGCCATGGATCAGTCGACGGCTATCAAGGCCAAAGCCCAGCAGTTTGGCAATAATCCGCAGGACATGGTCGAAATTATCCGCATCGACTAGCCCATCAAACATCTCATCAATCGTTGCAAAGAGAGAGCGATATGAAAGACCTACGTAAGCACTATTCTGCCATTATCATCGGTGGCGGTCAGGCGGGGCTATCCGTCAGCCACTACCTTCAACAACAGGCAATCGGCCATCTCGTTATAGAGAAACACAGCTTAATGCATAGCTGGCAGACAGCGCGTTGGGATTCATTCACCTTAGTGACGCCGAATTGGCAGTGCCAGCTACCCGATCATCCCTACGACGGGGATGATCCTAAAGGCTTTATGAAACGAGACGACGTCGTCGCTTACCTTGACCGCTTTGCCACCAAGGTTCAGCCTCCCGCCCTCGAAGGCGTTGCCGTTAATCGCGTCAGTCTGAATAGCAACGGGAAGTACGCAGTGAAGAGTTCCGCGGGTGAGTTTAGCGCGGATCAGATCGTGGTGGCCTCCGGCGGTTATCATCTCCCTATCATTCCACGTATGGCAGAGCGATTGCCCGATCGGTTGTTCCAGCTACATTCCGCGGAATACCGAAGCCCTGAACAGTTACCCGAGGGGGCGGTGTTGGTGGTGGGCTCCGGCCAATCTGGCGCCCAGATTGCCGAAGACCTGCACATTGCTGGGCGAAAAGTCTTCCTCGCCACTGGTGATGCCCCGCGCGTGGCGCGTCAATATCGCGGCAAAGATGTTGTCGAATGGCTTGATGAAATGGGCTACTACGAGATGTCGGTCGATCAGCACCCATTACGTGAGGGAGTAAGAGATAACACCAACCACTATGTCACAGGACGTGACGGGGGCCGGGAGATCGACCTGCGCAAGTTCGCTCTCGAAGGTATGGAGCTATTCGGGCTATTAGAAGAGTACCGCAATGGGGACTTTATCTTTCGCGATAATTTGCAAGCCAACCTCGATCATGCCGACAGTGTTTACTGCAACATAAACCAGCGAATTGATGCCTATATCGCCTCCCAGGGTATCGAGGCCCCACCAGCGTCCGAGTACACGCCATGCTGGGAACCGAACCAAGAGCGTTCCGAGCTAAATCTGGTCGACGCAGGGATTAGCGCCGTTATCTGGTGCATCGGCTTTCGCCCTGACTTTCACTGGCTTGATGCTTCGGTATTCAATGGTCAGGGCCATCCCATACACAAACGCGGTGTCACCCAACAGCCCGGCCTCTACTTTATTGGCCTGCCATGGCTGCATACCTGGGGCTCTGGAAGGTTCTCTGGGGTGGCGGCTGACGCTGAATACTTGGTTGAACGCATCAAAGCTTATCAGCGACAACAGGATGCGGCGTTACAACCGCTCTCGGAGCAAGCGTCAGCCTGACGCGGTTCACACTAGCCATTGGGCTGCTATCAGAGTGTTACTGCATCGTTACTCGCTTTGATCGCAGGTTTTTTCGCTTTTTAGATCGTGGCTACCCGTACCCACTACTCCCCTGAAGGCCCCAGGAAACGTGTTTCACTGACCTTCGTGATGGAAGGGTTATCTAATGCGATAAAGCGCAGTTCGATGGGATGGCTAGGTTGTGAAAGATTGTCCGCATCGGCGGTGAGTGCTAGACGCAGGCTGCGTGTTTCAAACGCCGCCACCTCTAAGGTATCCACTCCCTGCAGACGAAGCCCTGGCAACCCCGAGGCTGATACCGCGTAATGATGGGTTTGGCCATCTTGATTGCGCAGCGTCACGTTGTAGTAATTGATAATGCGACCCTCTACCGTGCTTTCAAACAATGCCTGACGGTCGCGGGCAATCTCTACATCAATGGGCACCCGGGCGTTCAAGAAACCGACTAACAGTACCACCATGGAGAATAACGCCGCCGTATAAGCCAACAGCTGGGGGCGCCAAAAACGGGTCGCTTTACCTTCCAGAACACGCTCGGTGGTGTAACGAATCAGGCCCAGCGGTTTATCAATCCGCGCCATAACGCTGTCGCAGGCATCGATACACGCCGCACAGCCAATACACTCGTATTGCAGCCCGTCACGAATATCGATACCGGTGGGGCATACCTGAACGCAGAGTTCACAGTCGATACAGTCACCGATTCGAGTTGCCTCAACACCCTTTTGAGAATGGTGACGGCGCGGCTCACCACGGGCAGCGTCGTAGGAAACAATCAGCGTATTAGCATCGAACATCGCTGACTGAAAGCGCGCATAGGGACACATATGCAGGCATACCTGATGGCGGAGCCAACCGGCATTCAAGTAGGTAAACAGGGTAAAGAAACCGATCCAGAACAGCTCTAAAGGGTGCATGTCCAGGGTAAACATATCCACCACTAACGCTCTTATCGGCGTGAAGTAACCAACGAAGGCTATTCCCGTTGCCAACGCAATCAGCAGCCAAGCCGCATGTTTGGCGGTTTTGCGCCATAGCGTATTCAAACTACGCGGTGCTTTATCAAGCCGAATGCGCCGGTGCCGAGGCCCCTCCAGGCGATGCTCAAACCAGATAAACAGAAACGTCCACACGCTTTGCGGGCAGCTGTAGCCACACCACACTCGCCCAGCCACTACCGTGATCAAAAACAACCCAAAAGCGCACAGCACCAGAATCCAGGTGAGCAAGATAAAGTCCTGTGGGTAAAACGTCGCCGCAAACAGGTGGAACTCCTGGGCTGAGAGGTCAAACCACACCAGCGGCCGATCACCCCAATTGATCCACGGTAAGCCGAAATAGAGCGCCATCAACAGCCAGTTAGAAAAGCGCCGGATACGCTGAAAAAAGCCGCTTATTTCTCGCACATAAATATGCCCGAGCTTCGGTGGCTTGCTACTGGGAGACTGAGAATTGGTCGACTTAGACGGAGGCGTATGGTGTTCAACCGCCGCCTCGGTAGTCAGGTCTTGCAGTGGAATGCGTTGCGTCATACCGATATCCAAAAAAGAAAGAATGGTGGTTTATGCGGTCGAGGGGCGTCGCGAGGTAGATGATTAAGCATTTGTTAGAAGGCGCGACTTTTAAGTTAGCCGCTACTATGCTCATACAGGGATGGCACAAACAGATGCAGTTTTAGAGAAATAAGGCGTATCAGTTAGCACTAGCCTCTCATACAGCTGCTTTCTGATATGCTGTTTATTACTATATTTGAGCCTGTTTTACGCTTCGCACATGCGGCACAGTGGTGCTTTCTATCAGCAGAGAGGCGCGCTGTGCCAGCTAACACTGTGATGGAGCATTCGGGCGTTTTACTCAATGCACCGACGGTTTATCCCATGAAACGCTACGAACAGTTTGCCGATGAGATAGCGACGCTGATTCGCCAAGGTGTGCTTGGCCCAGGGGAACGAATCCCCTCGGTGCGCCAGGCTAGCCGCCATCACGGCATTAGCCCTTCTACGGTGTTCCAGGCTTACTATTTACTTGAGAACCGTGGGCTTATCACTGCAAGGGCACGCTCGGGGTATTTTGTGCGTGAACACGCCCGGCGTCTGCTGGACGAACCGCGTGTAACGCTGCAGCCCACCGACCCAGCAGAGGTAGAAGTCAGCGAGTTGGTGTTCTCGGTGCTTGGCTCGCTTCAGGATGACCGCACGGTGCCCTTTGGATCGGCCTTTCCCAGTCCTGAGCTGTTTCCGCTTTCGCGCTTGAGTATCAGTATGACGCGGGGGTTACGGGCGCTTTCGCCCCAACAGGTGGTGGCTGACATGACCACCGGGCATACCGATCTGTGTCGGCAGATTGCCCTGCGCTACATGCTGGGCGGCATTCAACTGCCGATGGAAGAGCTGGTGATTACCAACGGCGCGATGGAGGGCCTTAATCTAGCCCTGCAGTGCGTTACCGAGCCAGGCGACCTGGTGGCGATCGAGTCCCCAGCGTTTTATGCCAGCCTGCAAGTGTTGGAGCGCTTGAAACTGCGCGCGGTGGAGATACCCGTTCACCCACGGGAGGGTATCGACCTGGAGGTACTGGCAGAGCGACTAGGGACGCTTCCGATCAAAGCCTGCTGGTTTATGAGCCATCTGCAAAACCCAATCGGCGCCAGCCTGAGTAAAGGGCGCAAACAAGCGCTTTATCAGCTGCTAAAACAGCACCAAGTGCCGATGCTAGAGGATGATGTGTATGCCGAGCTGTATTTTGGCAGCACGCCACCCGCGCCAGTCAAAGCCTTCGATGATGAGGGTCTGGTCATCCACTGCAGCTCTTTCTCAAAGTGCTTAGCGCCGGGCTACCGGGTGGGCTGGGTAGCGGGCGGTCGCTATGCTCAGGCCATCTCGCGGCTAAAACTAATGACGACGATCTCGCCTTCCGTGCCCGCTCAGGCGGCCATCGCTGACTATTTGCAGCATGGCGGTTATGACCGTCATTTGCGTAAGCTCCGCCATGCTCTGGAAGCCCAACAAGGCAACATGCTGGCAGCGGCGGATCGCTACTTTCCTGCCAATACTCGCATCACCCGTCCTGCGGGCGGCTACTTTTTATGGGTGGAGTTTCCCGAGCAGGTAGATTCGCTGCGGCTATTCAATACGGCGCTCGACCATGGCGTTAGCTTAGCGCCGGGCCCAATCTTTTCCGCGACCCAGCAGTTTCGCCACTGCGTGCGCCTGAGTTACGGCCACCCCTGGACACCTAGCAGTGAGCGCGGCATGGAAACACTAGGCAGGTTATTAAGCCTCTTTTAGCGGGTACTCCAAACGCCATCTCCTTTCGACTGATCCGGTTTTTTAGTGAAAAACTGAGTCTGTTATGAAACACAGCGAAAGATAGACTGTTCCGATGAAGCCACACAGCGGCTATACCGGCCCACTATTTAGTTAAGACAGTGGCTGTCAGCGGAGGAAGCGCCATGTTCGGAATCGCGGCCATTGATCTGGCCAGGGTGCAGTTTGCCTTTACCATCTCCTTTCATATTATTTTTCCCGCCATCACCATCGGTTTAGCCAGCTACCTGGCCGTGTTGGAAGGGCTATGGTTAAAGACCCAGCGGGATACCTATCGTCACCTTTACCACTTCTGGTCAAAAATATTTGCCGTCAATTTTGCCATGGGCGTGGTCTCGGGCATTGTGATGGCGTACCAGTTCGGTACTCACTGGAGTGGCTTTTCCGCCTTTGCGGGCAGCGTCACGGGGCCTCTGCTCACCTACGAAGTGCTCACGGCCTTCTTTTTGGAAGCCGGTTTTCTGGGCGTCATGCTCTTTGGCTGGGAGCGCGTCGGCCGGGGCCTGCACTTTTTTGCGACCTGCATGGTCGCGCTGGGCACCCTTGTGTCGATGTTTTGGATTCTCTCTTCCAATAGCTGGATGCAAACCCCGCAAGGCCACGGCATCGTCAACGGTGTGGTGATCCCCGTTGATTGGATGAAGATTGTCTTCAATCCGTCTTTCCCCTATCGCCTGGCCCATATGGCGCTAGCGGCCTTTTTAAGCACGGCGCTGTTTGTCGCGGCCTCTGCTGCCTGGCTGTTGCTAAGAGGCAGACCGTCGCCTGAAGTGCGCACCATGCTCTCCATGGCATTGCTCATGCTAGCGATCACTGCTCCACTGCAGGCCGTAGTGGGTGACTTGCACGGCCTTAACACCCTGGAGCACCAGCCTGCCAAGATCGCCGCTATCGAAGGGCATTGGGATAACAGCAGCGGTGAACCTACTCCGCTCATTCTATTCGGCTGGCCCGATATGGCGGGTGAAGAGACCCGTTTCAAGTTGGAAATCCCCGTGCTGGGCAGCTTGCTATTACAGCACAGCCTGACCGAACAAATTCCCGCGCTTAAGGAGTTCGCCCCAGAAGATCGCCCCAACTCGACCATCGTGTTCTGGAGCTTCCGGCTGATGGTGGGGCTGGGGGTGTTGATGATTGTGCTTGCCATCGTGGGCAATACTCTGCGCGTCAAAAGGCGGCTATTTGAGTCTCGCCGCTTTCTACTCTTCACGTTATGCATGGGGCCAGCAGGGCTAGTGGCACTGCTGGCGGGCTGGTTTACTACCGAAGTGGGCCGCCAGCCCTGGGTGGTTTATGGGTTATTAAGAACCGCCGATGCGGCTTCAGCGCACAGCGCCGTCCATCTCAGCATTAGCTTAACCGCCTTTGTGGTGGTTTATCTGGCCGTCTTCGGTACCGGTGTTATTTACATGATGCACCTGGTGAATAAAGGCCCTGGCGATCCCTCTGCGCCCGCCTTAGGTGGCCCAGGCCATCACCGCACACCCGCCCGGCCTCTCTCGGCGGCTAACGAAACGCAGACAACTCACTAATAGATATGAGGGGTGCATTATGGGAATCGATCTATCGCTCACCTGGGCCATTATCATCCTGTTTGGTTTGATGATGTATGTAGTCATGGATGGTTTTGACTTAGGTATTGGCCTGCTTTTTCTGCGCGTGCATAACGAGCAGGAGCGCGACATTATGATGAATACGGTTGCCCCGGTGTGGGACGGCAACGAAACCTGGCTGGTGCTTGGCGGTGCGGGGCTATTCGCCGCCTTCCCCCTCGCCTATGCGGTGGTGCTGGAAGCGCTGGCAATTCCGCTGATCGTGATGCTGTTGGGGCTGATCTTTCGTGGCGTCGCCTTTGAGTTTCGCTTCAAAGCATCCCCCGAGCGGCGCCATGTGTGGGACAAAGCCTTTATTGGCGGCTCGCTGCTGGCGACCGTTGCACAAGGGGTTGCCTTGGGCGGCTATATTCAGGGTATCGCCTTCGATGGCGTTCACTTCAGCGGTGGCGCGTTGGACTGGCTCACGCCTTTTTCGCTGTTTTGCGGCATCGGCCTGCTGTTTGCCTATGCGCTACTGGGCAGCACCTGGCTGATTATGAAAACCGAAGGCGCCCTGCAACAGCGGATGTACCGGATCACCAAACCGTTGATGCTCGGGCTGCTGGTGATGATCGCCCTGGTCAGTGTATGGACACCGCTGGCTTACCCGAATATTGCCGCCCGCTGGTTTTCGCTACCCAACCTGCTGTGGTTTTTACCGGTACCGCTGTTAGTCATGCTGGTAGGTTGGTGGCTATGGCGTGCTATCGCCTTTCAAGACACCGCCCTGCCCTTTGTGTTGGTCTTGGCGCTGGTATTTTTAGGCTACAGCGGTCTGGGCATTAGCCTGTGGCCAACGATTATACCGCCCGATGCCTCTATCTGGCAGGTCGCCGCCCCTGCCCAAAGCCAGGGCTTTGCCTTGTAAGCGAGCCACCAAACCCATCTACTCAAGCTAATTACGCCTCTTCACACTAATGATCTCTTGTTGGTTTTGGAGATCACCATGACCTGTGAACTCAACCCTACCCGCGCCTTTTGGCTGGGTCAT
>NZ_VCQL01000189.1:0-394 GCF_005937175.1 Halomonas sp. ATBC28
ATTATGCGGCGCTGATGGAGACGCTGTTCGACTTTCCCGCGATCCGTGCCGCCGGCCTGACCATGGCGTTCGACGCGATGAACGCGATCACCGGTCCCTATGCGACGGAAATCCTCGAAAAGCGGCTCGGCTTCGCGGCCGGCACCGTGCGCAATGGCACGCCGCTGGAGGATTTTGGCGGCCATCATCCCGATCCCAACCTCGTCCATGCGCATGCGCTGTACGAGACGATGATGGCGGCGGACGCGCCCGATTTCGGCGCCGCCTCGGACGGCGACGGCGCCCGCAACCTGATCATCGGCCGCGGCCGTTTCGTCACCCCGTCCGACAGCCTCGCGATGCTCGCCGCCAACGCGCATCTCGCCCCCGGCTATGCCGCCGGGCTGAAGGGGAT
>NZ_VCQL01000190.1:0-394 GCF_005937175.1 Halomonas sp. ATBC28
GTACTCGGCAATTGCAGCGCCAGCGTGATCGGCGCGACCGGCCCGGCCGGTGCGACGGGGGCGACGGGCCCTGCGGGCGCCACGGGCGCGACCGGACCCGCGGGAACGGGCGCCACGGGCACCGCAGGCCCCACCGGAGCCACCGGCCCCGCCGGTGCGACAGGCGCCACGGGTGCGGCGGGCGCCACGGGTGCCACCGGATCGACCGGCGCCACCGGCGCGGCCGGGCCGACGGGCGCCACCGGCAGTGCCGGGCCGACGGGCAGCATCGGGCCAGCCGGCCCGGCGGGCCCCACGGGCGCGACCGGCGTGGCGGGCCCTGCGGGAGCCACCGGCAGCACCGGCCCTGCAGGGCCGACCGGCGCGGCCGGTTCCGTCAGCGCATCCGTGACGG
>NZ_VCQL01000191.1:0-393 GCF_005937175.1 Halomonas sp. ATBC28
CTCGGGGATTCCCGAGGCGGCGAACCGCGCGTCGAGGTCGCGATCACGGTGCGCGAGCCGGTCTCCCGGCCTCTGGCCGCCCCGGTCGCGACCGCCCCGGAACCGCAGGGCGTGGTGGTGGTCAACGCGGGCGGCGCACAGCAGCGCACCGCCGAGGAGATCGAGACCGCGTCGGGCGTCACGGTGGTGCGACCGCCGGGGTCCAGCCCGAGCGAGGCCGTGGTGATCCGCGTGCCGCCGCCGAGCGCGCCCCGGCTCGCTCCGGCGCCGGATGCACGCATCAGTGAGCAGGGCCGCCACGGCACGATGCCGAAGGTCGGCGAAGGCCGGATTCGCGCCCTCGACGTCTATGCCCGGGTCGAGGAGCCCGGCACCTGTCTCTTATACACAGCT
>NZ_VCQL01000192.1:0-393 GCF_005937175.1 Halomonas sp. ATBC28
CTCCGGTACCAGACTAGCTAGCCCCTACGCAACCAAATAAATCAACCATCGTAAGAGTGCAATCGTTCATATACACTGCCGGTGATGGGCGGAAAAATGCGTTAATGTTGAGTTCCTCGAACCCTTACCAATTAAGGGACATAGCCAGATACGCAACTGGCTGATGCAAGCAGTCAGATGTCTTTAGATTCGCTGGCCTGCGGGCATGACAATGTCAAACAGTCAAAGATTGTGGCGTTGACGGTCAGTCTGGGTCGTAAAAACTTCCTGTTCTTCGGCTCTGACCATGGTGGTGAGCGGGGAGCGCTACTGTACAGCCTGATCGGGACGTGCAAACTGAATGACGTGGATCCAGAAAGCTACCTTCGCCATGTGCTTGGCGTCATAGCAGAC
>NZ_VCQL01000193.1:0-393 GCF_005937175.1 Halomonas sp. ATBC28
AAGGTGAAGATATCACCCTGTTCAGCCCGTCCGACGTACCGGGGCTGTACGACGCGTTCTTCGCCGATCAGGAAGAGTTTGAACGTCTGTATACCAAATATGAGAAAGACGACAGCATCCGCAAGCAGCGTGTGAAAGCCGTTGAGCTGTTCTCGCTGATGATGCAGGAACGTGCGTCTACCGGTCGTATCTATATTCAGAACGTTGACCACTGCAATACCCATAGCCCGTTTGATCCGGCCATCGCGCCAGTGCGTCAGTCTAACCTGTGCCTGGAGATAGCCCTGCCGACCAAACCGCTGAACTACGTCAACGACGAGAACGGTGAAATCGCGCTGTGTACGCTGTCTGCTTTCAACCTGGGCGCAATTAATAACCTGGATGAACTGGAAG
>NZ_VCQL01000194.1:0-393 GCF_005937175.1 Halomonas sp. ATBC28
TTTCTCCAGCGCATCGGCAATATGCTCTTCCACTTTTGCTACCGCTTTTTCATCGATCAGCGGCCCGATGGTGACGCCTTTATCCAGCCCGTCGCCGATGTGCAGTTTGCTCACCGCCTGCTGTAATTTTTCGGCAAAGCGGTCATACACGCCGTCCTGCACGTATAAACGGTTGGCGCAGACGCAGGTTTGCCCGGCGTTGCGGAATTTCGAGGCCAGTGCGCCTTCCACGGCTTTGTCGAGATCGGCATCATCAAAGACGATAAACGGCGCGTTGCCGCCCAGCTCCAGCGACACTTTCTTGATGTCTTTCGCGCACTGTTCCATTAACTGGCGGCCAATTTCGGTCGAACCGGTAAACGACAGTTTGCGCACCAGCGGGTTGCTGGTCAG
>NZ_VCQL01000195.1:0-392 GCF_005937175.1 Halomonas sp. ATBC28
GCACGGTGGTGCACAGGCAGAAATGATTGCCAGTGCACCCGAAGAGATTCGCGATCTGTTCAGTAAACGTATCAAGTTGATGGCCCCGTTATTAAAAGCCTGGAAAGGTGCGCTGAAGGCAGAAAACGCTGTCGATTTTTCGGGCCTTATTCACCAGGCGATTGTGATTCTGGAGAAAGGTCGCTTTATCAGCCCGTGGAAGCATATTCTGGTTGATGAATTTCAGGATATCTCGCCGCAGCGTGCAGCGTTGTTAGCGGCATTACGCAAGCAAAATAGTCAAACGACGTTGTTCGCTGTTGGTGATGACTGGCAGGCGATTTACCGATTCAGCGGGGCGCAAATGTCGCTCACCACGGCTTTCCATGAAAACTTTGGTGAAGGTGATCGCT
>NZ_VCQL01000196.1:0-392 GCF_005937175.1 Halomonas sp. ATBC28
CCTGTTGCTGTTCCAGCTTGCGTGCTTTGGCACGGGCAATAGCGGCTTCGACGGCGGCTTTGCGCGGATCAACCTGTTGTTCTGGCTCCGCATTGGCCTGTTGCTGCTCCAGCTTGCGTGCTTTGGCGCGGGCAATAGCCGCTTCAACGGCAGTTTTACGTGGATCAGCAACGGTTGCAGCGTCGTTAGTTTGCTGCAGTTCTGCCTGTTTCGCTCTGGCTTGCGCTTTACGGGCTTCCCGTGCTGCAATAATTGCACTGTTATCCGGGCGTTCGCCCGCTTTAATCACAATAGGCTGTGTAGCCTGGGCCTGTTTCTCTTTCACCCGCGCCAGAGCGGCAGCAATCGCATCTTTATCTTTGGCTGCAGGTTGAACGGCTGCGCTCTTATGT
>NZ_VCQL01000197.1:0-392 GCF_005937175.1 Halomonas sp. ATBC28
AATTAGCGGAGTAGCCATGAAAACGGTCATCACCTTCGGCACCTTCGATGTGTTTCATGTGGGTCATCTGCGCCTTTTACAACGCGCTCGCACGCTGGGCGAGCAGCTGCTGGTCGGCGTATCATCCGATGCCTTAAATATCGCCAAAAAGGGCAGGGCTCCGGTTTACCCTCAGGATGACCGCATGGCGATTATCGCCGGGCTGGCGTGCGTGGATGGCGTATTTCTGGAGGAGTCGCTGGAGCAGAAAGCGGAATATTTGCGCGGGTACAGTGCGGATATTTTGGTGATGGGCGATGACTGGGCAGGTAAGTTTGACGATTTCTCGTGTGTATGTGAGGTGGTCTACTTTCCCCGCACGCCGTCGGTATCGACGACGGGGATCATTGAGG